>RFJN01000031.1 GCA_003694875.1 Planctomycetota bacterium
CCCGAGCGCCTGCACGATCCGTTCGGTCACCTCGTCCGGGCTGCCGGTCCCGTCGACGCGCCGCAACAGCCCGCGCTCCTCGTAGTACGGGATCACGGGCGCGGTCTCAGCGTGGTACTTCTCGAGCCGCTTGCGACACGCCTGCTCGGTGTCGTCCGATCGCTGCACCAGCCGCGAGGCGATCTCGGGCGGCGGCGGACGAAACGTCACGTGGTAGATCTCGCCGGTCTCCGGATCGAGCCGACGACCGGTGATCCGCTCGAGGATCTGCTCGTCCGGCACCTCGATCAGCACCACCGCATCGAGCGCGATCCCCGCCCGCTCGAGCTCCCGGTCGAGCGCCTCGGCCTGCGCGCGGGTGCGCGGGAAGCCGTCGAGCAGAAACCCCCGCGCCGCGTCGGGACGACCGAGCCGCTCGATCACCATCGCGATCACCAGATCGTCCGGCACCAGCGCCCCCTCGCGCATGTACGCCTCCGCCTTGCGGCCGAGCTCGGTCCCCTCCCGCACCGCCTCGCGCAACATGTCGCCGGTCGAGATGTGCGGGATACCGAAGCGCGCCGCGAGCCGCTTCGCCTGCGTCCCCTTGCCCGCTCCCGGCGGGCCGATCAAGATCAAGCGCATCCCTTGTCCCCTTCTCGCTGCCCCGTACCGTTCTCGCTCCCCGCCACCCGGCGCACCGCGAGCCGCACCGGCTGTCCCTCGATCTGCACCTCGCGCTCGCGATCCCACTGGCCGCCGGCGAGCGTGTCGTGCAGCGCCACCGCCAGCAGCTCCTCGCGCAACAGCGGCGCATGCCGCGCGATCGCCTCGGCAAGCGGCCCATGCCCCGTCTCGAGCCCCGCCTCGATCCGATCGCTCACCGCGTAGCCCGCCTCCTTGCGCAACGTCTGCAGGTGGCGAAGCAGCTCACGTACCCAGCCCTCCGCACGCAGCGTGTCGTCGATCTCGAGATCGAGCGCGACGAGCAACTCCCCGTCCGCCTCGACCCCCACCCCCTCCGGCACCTGCCACGCCAGCTCGTACTCGTCCGGCTCGAGCACGTGCTCGCCCACCCGCACCCGACCGTCCTCGAGCAGCTCGAACGCGCCCGCCTTCGCCTGCCGGATCACCTGCTGCACGGCACCGCGCAGCCGCGGCCCGAGCTTGCGCGCATCGGGGCGGCAGATCCGGCGCGCGATCGTGTCCGGATCCTCGATGCGCTCGACCTCCTTGACGTTCACCTCCTCGCGCACCAGCGGCACCCCGAACCGGAACGTCTCCGCATCGAGGCCCGCCACGCGCAGACGCCCGAGCGGCTGGCGCGTCTTGATCCGCGCGCGCGCCCGGATCGTGTGCGCCGCCGAGATCACCCGCCGCACCGCCGCCATGCGCGCACTCAGATCCCGATCGATCCGCCCCGGCTCCGCCGCGGGCCAGTCGCACAGGTGCACCGACAGCCGCCCGGTCAGCCCCCGGTAGATCTGCTCGGCGACGAACGGGGCGAACGGCGCGAGCAGCTTCGTGTACGTCACGAGCACATGGTACAGCGTCTCGAACGCCTCGCGCTTGTCACGATCCGAGCCCGCGCGCCAGAACCGACGCCGCGAGCGACGGATGTACCAGTTGTTGAGCGTGTCGACGAAGCCCGCCACCGCACGGCAGGCGCGCACGAGGCGGTAGTCCTCCATCGCCTGCGTCACCCGCTCGATCGTGAGCGCGAGTTCGCTCAGGATGTAGCGATCGAGCATGGCCCGCGGCTCGCCCTGCAGCGTCTCCACGCGCTCGCCGGCATCCACCGACCCGCCCGGCTGCGCCTCGCCGCCGATCCGCCCCGTCGGCTCCCAGCGATCCGCGTTCGCGTACTCGGTGAAGAAGCGGTAGGCGTTCCAGACCGGCAGCAACAGCCCCTTGATCAGCTCGCGCACCTCGTCGTCGACAAAGCGCAGGTTCTGGCCCTCGACCACCGGCGAACTGAGCATGTAGAACCGCACCGCGTCCGAGCCGAAGCGCTCGATCAACACCTCGGGCGCGGTGTAGTTCTTCTCGCGCTTGCTCATCTTGCGCCCGTCGGCGGCGAGGATCAGGCCGTTGACCACGCAGTTGCGAAACGCCGGCTTGTCGAACAGCGCACTCGACAGCACGAGCAGCGTGTAGAACCACCCGCGGGTCTGATCGAGCCCCTCCCCGATGAAGTGCGCGGGGAAGTTGCGCTCGAACCACTCGCGGTTCTCGAACGGATAGTGTTTCTGCGCATAGGGCATGGAGCCCGACTCGAACCAGCAGTCGAACACCTCCGGCACCCGGCGCATGACCGCCCCGCAGCGCGAGCACGGAAACGTCACCGCATCGACGTGGTGCTTGTGCAGATCCTCGAGCCGCACCCCCGACAGCGCCTCGAGTTCGGCCACCGAACCCACGCACACGATCTCGTCGCAGTCCTCGCTCTCGCAACGCCACAGCGGGATGCACGCCCCCCAGTAGCGGTTGCGCGAGATGTTCCAGTCGCGCGCGTCGGCGAGCCAGTTGCCGAAGCGCCGGCTGCCCACCCACGCCGGCACCCAGTGGATCTTCTCGTTGTTGGCGATCAGCCGCTCCTTGATCGCCTCCACGCGCACGTACCACGCCGAGATCGCCTTGTAGATCAGCGGCGTGTCGGTGCGCCAGCAGAACGGATAGCTGTGCACCACCGTCTCGTGGCGCACCAGCTTGCCCTCCTCCTTCAGCCGGCGGATGATCTCGCGATCGGCCTCCTTCACCAGCCGGCCCGCCAGATCGGGCGCCTGCTCGGTGAACCGCCCGTCCGCATCGACGGGATCGAACAGCGGGATCCCCTCGCGCCGACACACCCGGTAGTCGTCCTCACCGAACGCCGGCGCCTGATGCACGATGCCCGTGCCGCTGTCGGCGGTGACGTAGGTGTCGACCACGACGCGGAACGCCCCCTGCTGCTCGAGATGCGCCGCGTACGGCAGCAGCGGCTCGTACAGCCGCCCCTCGAGCGCGCGCCCCGGCAGCCGCTCGAGCACCTCCACCTCGCGCTCCGGATCCTTCCAGACGTCACCGAGCCGCTCGGCCGCAAGATAGTAGATCTCGCCCGTGCTGCGCTCGCGCACCTTCACGTACTCGAGATCGGGGTGCACGCACAGCGCGAGGTTGGACGGCAGCGTCCACGGCGTGGTCGTCCAGGCGAGAAACCACGCCCCCTCCTCGTCGCGCGCCTTGAACCGCACCGTCACCGACGGATCCTGCACCTCCTGGTAGTTGAGGTTCGCCTCGAAGTTGCTCAGCGGCGTCGCACACCGCCAGGAGTACGGCACCACGCGGTGGCCGTGGTAGACCAGCCCCCGATCCCACAGCTGCTTGAACACCCACCACACCGACTCCATGAAGCTGCGGTCCATGGTGAGGTAGCCGCCGTCGAAGTCCACCCAGCGGCCGATGCGGTGGATCGTCTTGCGCCACTCGCTCGTGTAGCGCAGCACGATCGAGCGACACGCCTCGTTGAAGCGATCCACACCGTAGCGCTCGAGCTCTGCCGAGGTGTCGAGCCCGAGCTGCTTCTCGACCTCCATCTCCACCGGCAGCCCGTGGCAGTCCCAGCCGAAACGCCGCTCCACCCGGTAGCCGCGCATGGTCCAGAACCGCGGGATTGTGTCCTTGATGTAGCTCGTGAGCAGGTGCCCGTAGTGCGGCAGACCCGTGGCGAACGGCGGCCCGTCGTAGAACACGAAGTCGGGCGCGCCCTGCGCCTCGCGCTGCCGGATCGATCGCTCGAAGATCCCGTGCGTATCCCAGTGCGCGAGCACCTCGTGCTCGAGCCGCGGGAAGTCGGGGGTCGGGTCCACGCTCGGAAACGGCGTGCGCCGCGCCTCGTCGCGGCCCGCCGCCGGTGTGCTCAGCTCGGCCGGATTCGCTTCCGCCATGACGTCGCTTCTTTCCTGTCTCGGATTCGGATCGGATCGGTCGACGCGCCCGCGACCGGGCGCCCCCAGCCGGCGCTCACGCAATGCCCCCGGACCGCGTGGCCGCACGCGGTCCGGTCAGCTCCTCCAGCGTGAACAGCGCCTCGAACGCACACCCCTGCGCCTCGATCCGCTCGCGTCCGCCCGCACCGCGCTCGACCAGACACACGCAGCCGAGCACCCGCATGCCCGCCGCACGCGCCGCCTCGATCGCCCGCAGCGCCGAGCCGCCGGTGGTGCACACGTCCTCGAGCACCACCACCTCGATCCCGTCGGTGCACGCCAGCCCCTCGATCCGCCGCCCGGTGCCGTGCGCCTTGCTCTCCTTGCGCACGCTGAAGGCGTCGAGCGGCTGCGGAAACAGCGTGTCGTCGAGACTCTCGCGCGCGGTGGCGAACGCCACCGGGTCGGCGCCGAACTGCAGCCCCCCCACCGCCTGCGGCCGCCAGCCACGCCGCTCGAGCACCTCGAGCACCGCGCGCCCCACCCACGGCATGGCCGGCGCATGCAGCGTCGTGAGCCGACAGTCGACGTAGATCGACGACCGCTCGCCCGAGGCGAGCACGAACGTCCCGTGACGCACCGAACGCGCCACGAGGAACTCGCGCAACCGCTGCCGGCTCGTGCTCACCCCGCCGTCCCCTCCGCTACGCCGTCTCGCGCACCGCCTGCCCGATCCGCTCGCAGAACAGATCGATCTCCTCGGGACGCACGTCCAGGAACGGACGCGTCCGGATCGAACGCACCCCGCACGGCAGCGCCAGCACCCCGAGCTCGTACGCCCGGCGGATGATCTGGTCGCGCCGCTCGCCGGACTCGACGTCGACCGCGCACATGAGCCCCCGGCCGCGCGGCGCATCGAGCGCCTCGTGCTCTGCGCACAGCGCCTCGAGGCCCGCGAGCAGCCGCTCGCCCATGCGCCCCGCATGCTCGAGCAGCCCCTCGCTCTCGATCACCTCGAGATACCGCTGGCTGCGCACCATGTCCGTCACATCACCACCCCAGGTGCTGTTGATCCGCGAGGGCAGGTGGAAGACGTTGTCCGGCACCTCGTCGATCCGCTCGGTGGCGAGCACCCCGCAGACCTGCAGCTTCTTGCCGAACGCCAGCAGGTCCGGCCGCACCCCGAGCTGCTCCCACGCCCAGAACGTGCCGGTGATCCCGCCGCCGGTCTGCACCTCGTCGAAGATCAGCATCGCCTCCCGCTCGTCGGCGATCCGCCGCAGCTCCCGCAGGAACTCCGGCCGGAAGTGGTTGTCGCCGCCCTCGCCCTGGATCGGCTCGATCAGGATCGCGGCGATCTCGTGCGGGTGCTGGTCGAACGCCGCCTCGATCTCCGCCACCGCCCGCCGCTCGGCCTGCGCGGTGAGCGCGTCGTTCTCGGCGTTGCGCGGGAACCGCAGCGCCGGGGCGTCGACCCGCGGCCAGTCGAAGCGCGGGAAGTACATGTACTTGCGGGGATCGGCGGTGTTCGTCACCGTGAGCGTGTAGCCGCTGCGGCCGTGGAACGCCTGCGTGAAGTGCAGCACCTTGTCGCCGATCTCGCCGCGGCCCGCCGCGAGGTTCTTGCGCACCTTCCAGTCGAACGCCGCCTTCATGCAGTTCTCGACCGCGAGCGCCCCCCCCGCGATGAAGAAGGCGTAGCGGAAGTGCTCCCGCATGCCGAGCCGCGCGAACGTCTCGACGAACGCCGCATACTCCTCGGTGTAGATGTCGGAACTCGACGGCTTGCAGCGCGCCACCTTGAGCAGCGTGCGCTCGAAGTTCGGCTCGTGCAGCGCCGGATGGTTGAAGCCGATCGGCTGCGAGGCGAAGAAGCTGAAGAAGTCGAGATACTCCCGGCCCGTGACCTTGTCCACGAGCCAGCTTCCGTGGCTGCGCTCGTAGTCGAGCACGAGCTTCATGCCGTCGGCCAGGATGTAGCGCGCGAGCCGCTCGTGCACCTCGCCGGCGGGAACGGTGTACGGAGCGCCGATCGTCGTCGTCACGGTGCCGCTGCCTCCCATGGGGGTTTGTGGATCCGCCGCGCGGCCGGGCGGCCGCACGGGCCGAGGGCCGACCATGATAGACGCAACCGCGCGCGCGGAAAAGGCCCCGCGCGGTTGACCCATACGCGCCCCCGCGCTACGGTCGATCCATGCACCCGCAACGCTCCGGCTCGCCCCGACGAGACCCACAGCCCGACGCGCAGCCCGACCGGACGCTGCCCCCCGTGCCCGCCCCCATCGCCACGGTGCGCGAGCGCGAGGCGCTGATCGCACGCCTCGCCGACACGCCGAAGATCGCCTTCGACACCGAGTTCCACCCCGAGGGCAGCTACCTCCCGCAGCTCATGCT
Organism: Planctomycetota bacterium; assembly: GCA_003694875.1. Classification (GTDB taxonomy): domain Bacteria; phylum Planctomycetota; class J058; order J103; family J103; genus J103. The sequence continues at coordinate 6,282 of RFJN01000031.1, forward strand.
GCTGCAGCTCGCCACCGACGAGTTCGCCGCGACGCTCGACCCGCTCGCGGTCGATCCCGCCCCGCTCGTCGAGGCGCTGTGCGCCCCCGGCCGCACCCTCGTGCTGCACGCCGCGCAGGCCGACCTCGCGATCCTGCACAGCCGCTTCGGCCGGCTGCCCGCGCGCGTGTTCGACACCCAGCTCGCCGCCGCCTTCGCCGGACACCGGCTGCAGGAGAGCCTCGCCACGCTCGTGCACCAGCGGCTCGGGCTCGAGGTCTCCAAGGGACAGCGCTTCACCGACTGGTCGCGCCGCCCGCTCAGCGAGCGGCAGATCCGGTACGCGCTCGGCGACGTGCAGCCGCTGCTCGCCCTCGCCCGCGACCTCGAGGACGAGCTGCGGCGCCGGGGACGGCTCGCCTGGTTCGAGGAGGACGCGGCGCGGCTGACCGCCGCGGCCACCCACGAGCGCGACCCGCTCGAGCTCGCGCGCCGGATCCGGGGCGCCGAACGGCTCGATCCGCGCGCATTCGCGGTGCTCGTCGAACTCGTCGCCACCCGCGAACGACTCGCCGAGACGCGCGACGTTCCGCGCTCGCGGATCGCGAGCAACGCGGTGCTGCTCGAGCTCGCGCGCCGGCAGCCCACCGACCGCAAGGCGCTGACCGCCACCGGTGGCCTGCCGAACGCCGTGGTGCGCCGACACGGCGAGGCGCTGCTCGCGGCGATCGCGCGCGGCCGCAGCCGCGACGCCCACAGCCTGCCCGCCCCCCCGCCGCCGCGACGCGTCACCGATCCGCGCCTCGACGCCATGCGCGCGGTCGTGCGAACGCTCGCGGCCTCGCTCGACCTGCCCGCGGAGCTGCTCGCCAACGCCGCGACGCTGCGCGCGCCGTTCGCCTCCCCCATCCCCGACCGCGCCGCCTTCGCCCGCGCCCTCGGCCTCACCGGCTGGCGCGCCGAACTGCTGCTCGAGCCGCTGTGGCGCAGCTACACCGAGACCCCCGCCCACTGAGTCCGTCGCCGCTGCGACAGCCTGCCGTCCCCTCCGAACCGCCACACGACACGACTCGCCGCCCTTGCCCCCTCCGCACGGCGGCGCGAGCCGACTCGAGCCCCTATGCTGAAGACGGCAGCGGGCGAAACATGGCGATGGAGCACCGCGCGGCGAGGGGAGGATCGGGCGCCATGGCGCAGACGCAACACGAGACACGGCAGGAGCGCAGCGAGACGATCGAACTGCCCTCGCTCGGGGGGCTCGCCCCCGATCACCGGCGCGAGCTCGCCGCCCACATGCGCCCGTGCGCCTACGCGGCGGGCGAGGTGCTCTTTCACGCCGGCACCGAGGCGGAACGCGCCATGGTCGTGATCACCGAGGGCGTGGTCGAGCTGCGGCGCGGCGACAACGGCTCGGCGCGCACGGTGGCCACCCTGCACCCCGGCTCGGTGCTCGGCGAGACGAGCCTGCTGCTGCCCGGCCC
>RFJN01000295.1 GCA_003694875.1 Planctomycetota bacterium
CCCGCGCCTCACGCGCCTTGCGCTCGCGCTCCTCGCGCTCGCGCGCCGCCTGCTCCTCGCGACGCGCGCGCTCGGCCGCCGCGCGCTCGGCCGCCGCCTGCAGGTCCACCGCGATCTTCGTGCGCTTCTGCACCTCGGCCGCGAGCGCCTGCGCGGTGCGCTCCGCATCGACCGCGAGGGCGGGCAGCTCGTCGAGCCACGCCTCGTCGGGCGGCTGCACCGACGCGAGAGCGTCGCGTACCGCCTCGAGACGCTGCGCGAGGTCGTCGAGACGACCGGCCCGCTGCGCGAGCAGCAGCGCGTCGTCGTCCGCCGTCGCAAGTCCCTCGATCTCGTTCTCGAGCTCGACCGCCCGCGGAGCGGCATCGGCGTTCGCCGTCGCGACGGGCTCGAGGGTGGCGAGTGCCTGCTCGATCTTCTGGGTCAGAGCGCGTGCCTTGCGCGTCAGCGAGGCGAGGCGCGTGCTGAAGGCCTGCAAACTCTCGCGCGCGCGCAGCGCCTCGCCGAGCTTCGCGTGGGCGGCCGTGAGTTCATCGGTGCGACGCTTCACCGTCGTCCCCGACGCCACGAGCGCGCGGGCACGCGCGAGCACCGGTGCGAGGGCCTCGCGCAGCTCCGCCACGCGGGTGCGCGCCTGCACGATCTGTGCACGCCGCTCGGCCGCCTTGCGCTCCGCCTCGAGTTGCGCCTGCCGGCGCGCCTCGGCGAGCGCCGCCTCCGCCGCGGCCTGCTCGGCCGCGAGCCGGGCCGCCTCGAGCGCCTCGCGCTGCGCCCGGCGCTGCGCCGCCTCGGCCGCTGCACGCCGGAGCGCCTCCTGTTCGGCCGCGCGCCGCTGCGCCTCGGCGCGTGCCGCCTGCTCGGCCGCAAACGCCTTGCGCGCGCGTTCGACCTGCTGCGCGATCTCGCTGCGGTGTTGCCGTTCGGCCGCGATCCGGGTGGTGAGCTGCTCGGTGGCGGTCTCCGGCTCGCCCTGCGCCCCCTTGCGCTTCGCCTCCGCAACGAGGTCGCTCGCCGTCGACCGCGCCTTCTCGAGGCTTGCAGCAAGCTGCGCCGCCGTGTCGCCGGAGGGCAGAGCCTGCGCGAGTGCATCGACCGCCTCGTCGATCTCGGTGACGAGCCGCTCGGCGCGCTGCGGATCGGGAGCCGGACGGGCAGCGAGTTGCACGGCCGCCTCGGAGCGCAGCGCGTCGAGTCGCTCGAGCGCCTCGGCAAAGTGCGCATACGTTTCCTCGAGCGGCTGCAGCTGCGCGAGCGCCTTGCGCGCCTTGCGCTCGAGGGAGGCGAGCCGGGTGCTGAAGCCGCGCACCTGTGCGCGCATCTGCAGCGCGAATTGCAACTCGGCCACCGCGCGCCGCAGCTCGTCGCGCTGCTGCGCTGCCGCCGCGATCTGCGGGTCACCGGCGGCCGCCTCCGCAGCGGCGAGCGCGCGGTCGAGCCGTTCGCGAAGCGCATCGATCTGCTCGGGGCGCAGTTGCGCCGCCTGCGCCGTCCCGGTCTCGGTTCCCGCGACCGCCTCTTCGCCGGTCTCCGCGACGGCCGGCGGGGTCCCGGCGGCCTGCTGCCCTTCGGTGGCTTGCGTCTCGCCCGCCTGTGCGTGCTCCGGGGCGGGGGCAGCCGCGCCGCTTTCCGAACCCCCCGGCGCGCTCGCTGCCGCGGTCTCTTCCTGCGATGGCTCGGCCTCCCGCTGCGCGCGCTCGGCGGTCTCGCGCTCGCGCCGCGCGGCGAGTTCGGCAGCCCGCCGCGCTGCACGCTCCGCTTCCGCCGTTGCCCGGGCCTGCGCGGCAGCACGGGCTGCCGCCGCGAGCGCCTGCTGCTCGGCCTCCTGACGCGCGCGTTCCCGCGCTGCTGCCTCGGCCGCCTCCTGTGCCGCGCGCTGCGCCTCGAGCGCCGCGGCCTGGCGCGCTGCCTCCTGCTGTGCGCTGCGCGCGGCCTCCTCGCTCGCACGACGGGCGGCCTCGAGCGCCTTCTGCTCGGCCTCCCGCCGCGCCGCTTCCGCTGCGGCGGCCTGCGCCGCCTGCTCGGCGGCACGCTGCGCCTCGCGGCGCATCGCCTCGGCGTGCGCCCGTGCGGCCGCTTCCCGGGCGCGGGCGATCGCCTCCTGCTGCGCCGGCAGCTCGGCGTTCGTCGGTTGCGCGGTCGCCTGCGCCTCGGCTTCGAGCTGCCCCGCCTCGCGCTCGGCCGCGGCACGCGCCGACTCCGCCTCCGCGAGCAGCCGCGCGCGCTGTTGCGCGGCGGCGCGCGCCGCGAGGGTGCGGGCGCGCGCGAGCGCCTCCTGTTCGGCCTGCTGCGCGGCGGTGCGCTCGGCGTTGGACAGACGCACGATGACCTGTTCAGCACGCTCGATCGCGTGTGCCGCCCGCGCGCTCGCCTCGAGTTCGGTCTCGCGCCGCGCAACGAGCAGCGCATAGGCGCCCACCGCCTCGAACGCCTCGCGCCACGCCGCACTGGCGCGCACCTCTTCGGGGCTGCGTTCGTCCTCACGCAGCGCCTGCAGGCGCTCG
>RFJN01000296.1 GCA_003694875.1 Planctomycetota bacterium
CCGGCCTACTTCGGCGCGCTGCTGCTCGACGGCGACCACATGGGCAAGTGGCTGCAGGGGCGCAACACGCCGCGGGTCCGCGAGATCATGCACCCCGATCTCGTGCGCTACTTCGAGGGTCTGTCCGATCCGGCCGGATCGGTGCGCGCCGCCCTCGACGCCCGCAGACACACCGGCCCCACGATCCACGCGGCGATCAGCGAGGCGCTCGGCACCTTCTCTCTGCACGTGGTGCCGCGCGTGGTGGAAGACAGCCGCGGCGAGCTGATCTACGCCGGCGGCGACGACGTGCTCGCGCTGCTGCCCGTCGAGACCGCACTCGGGTGCGCGCTGCGTCTGTACCGCGGCTTTCGCGGCGAACTGGGACCCGCTGACGACTGGCCGGAAGCGCCGGAGGGCTTCGTGCGACTCGCGGAGGAAGAGCCCGAGCGGCTCGCCATGGGGCCGCTCGCGACCGCAAGCTGCGGGATCGCGATCGTGCACTACAAGGACGATCTGCGCGCGGCGCTGGCGGCGGCGCGCCGTGCGGAGAAGGCGGCGAAGGAGGGGGGACGCGATCGCCTCGGTCTGATCGCGCGCCGCCGCTCGGGCGAACACAGCCTCAGCGTCGTTCCGTGGAGGATGCTCCCGCTGCTCGACGCACTCGTTCGCCTGTACGCGCGCGAAGACGCACCGACCGATCGCTGGGCATACAAGCTGCGCGCGGCGGCCGACGGTCTCGGCGGACTTCCCGTGGAAGCGATCACGCTCGAGATCGAGAGGCTGATCGCGCGCACCGAGGAGGACAACCAGCTGCGCCCCACCCTGCTCGGACTCGCCCGCGAGCTGTGGACGCTGCACGCTGCCAGCCACCCCGAAGCCGCGGACGGCGCCACCACGCGGGAGCTCGTCGAGAGCTTTGCGATCCTGATCCAGACCGCCTCGTTCATGGCCCGTGGGAGGGACGATCGATGACCGCCAACGCCGGGCCCCGAACCACCACCGGACACGCCACGGGCCTGATCCTGGAGGCCGTCGACGGACTGTTCTTCCGCGGCGGTCGCCCGCTCGCGGCAGGCTACGACGCCCCCTCGCAGTGGCCGGTGCCGCAGACGCTCGCCGGAGCGATCCGGACCCACGTCCTGCGACGGCTCGGGGTCGACCTGCGCAAGGCAGCCGACAACGTGCGCGACAGAGGCATGCCGCTGCTCGATGGGCTGCGAGACGCCGGCGCTCCATCGTGGGCGCTCGAGGTCCATGTCGCGGGCCCCCTGCCGGCGATCGTGGGCGAGAACGACAAGATCGAGCTGCTCTATCCGTGCCCGGCCAACCTGGTCTGGGAAGACGTGGAAGACGCCCCGACGGCCGGCGGCGCTCGAGCAGCGCGGCGCATCCTCCGACTCGACCCGCTCCGTGAGGCGCCGCCGGGCTGGAACGCCGAGGAGACAGGCATGGCGCTGCCGCTGTGGGTACGCCACCCGCGACCGGGCAAGGCGGTCGGAGGCTGGCTGCGAGCGGCGGGGGCCAGCGCGTGGTTGCGCGGCGAGACGCCCCGGGCAGAGGACGTCCTCGCGACGGGATCGCTCTTCCAGCGCGAGCCACGCACCCACGTCAGTCTGCACAAGCGCACCCTCACCGCCGACGAGGGCCTGCTCTTCAGCCTCACCTTCCTGCGCCCGCGCCACGACGTCCGTCTGTCCGACGGCACGCCCGGCCGCAGCGCGTTTTACGCGTGGCTCGAGTGGCCCGAGGCGGGAGAGAGCCCTGAAGCACTGTTCCCCGACGGCACCGCAGTGTTCTGGGGCGGGGAGCGGCGTCTCGCACGCTGCCGGCGCGCGCCTCATACCCTCCGCGACGGTCTCGAGAGCGTCGCTCCGGGCTCCTTCGACGGACAGGCGCGCTGGCTGCTCACGCCGGCGATCTTCCGCCGGCGCTGGAAGCCGGACAACGACGCCGGCCTCGTCGCGGCCGCGGTCGCCGGCTCGCACGCCGTCTCGGGCTGGAACAACCTCGGTCACCACCCCCGCCCGACGCGCTTCGCCGTACCGGCGGGTTCGGTGTTCTTCTACCGGGGCGACGACGCCCCTGATCCCACCACGTCCCTGTGCAACGACCCCGCGCTCGTCTCCGAGGGCTGGGCGGTCGACCTCGTTGGAGGCTGGAACCATGTCTGACGCTGCCGCAACGCTGACCCGAACCGCGGGCAAGCTTTTCGTGATCCACAACCAGACGCCGCTGCACCCCGGCTGCGGCACCGCCACCGGTACCGTCGACCTGCCGGTGCAACGCGAGCGCCACACCGGCTGGCCGCTCGTGCCCGCCTCCTCGATCAAGGGTGTGGTGCGCGACGGGTGTCGGCGCAAGATCGCAAGAAGCGACGACGAAGAAAGCCTGAACGCCGCAGACGTCCAGCCGGAGCTGGAAGCCGTCTTCGGCCCCGGCCACGGCTCGGACGCGCGCAAGGCCGCCGGCGCGATCGTGTTCACCGACGCGCGGCTGCTCGCGTTTCCCGTTCGCTCGCTGCGCGGCGTGTTCGGGTGGGTGACGTGCGCGGCGGCCCTCGAGCGGCTCGCGCGCGATCTGGCGCTGATCGGCAGCGTGCCCGACTGGAACGACGCGCTCGCTCCGCTGCCCGTCGGAGAGGCGCTCGTCCCGGCAGAGTCGCCGCTTCTTGCGAGCGGACGGGGCAAGGACGGTCCGATCGTGCTCGAGGAGTTCGAACTCCAGGCGAAGCAGGACGAGACGGCTGCGAATGTCGCCGGGGCGCTCGCCGACATGCTGCCCGCGCCCCCGAGCTACGACGCGACGCGCGAACGCATGAAGACGCACCTCGCCATCGTCGACGACGAGCAGTTCACCCACTTCGCGCAATACGCCACCGAGGTCGTGGCGCGCATCGGTCTCGACTACGCGAGGAAGACCGTGCGCAAGGGAGCGCTCTTCTACCAGGAGCAGCTCCCGCCCGAGTGCCTCTTCTACTC
>RFJN01000297.1 GCA_003694875.1 Planctomycetota bacterium
GCTGCGGTACACGATCGAGTCCTCGTCGTAGCCGAGCCGGTGCAGCACGCGCAACAGCGCGAGCAGCTCGAAACGCGGCGCGTCCCGCTGCAGCCGGAGCTCGAGCGCACGCCGCGGCGAGTCGGCCCGCCCGTCGCGCACCGCCCGCAACCGCCCACGGTCGCCGAGCACAAGTCGCCGCACCGCCCGCCACCGCGTCTCGCCGCGCCCCGCCGCCCGCAGCGCCTCGAGCCGCTCGAGCGCCTGCGCGTTCGCCGCGAGCGCGGCCTCGAACTCGCCCCGCCGCTCCCGTACCCGCGCGAGCCGGGCGGCGGCGAGCGCGCTGGCCCCGAGCCAGGGCACCCCGTCCGCCCCCGTGCGCAACGCCCGCTCGTACAGCGACACCGCCTGCTCGTGGCGCGCGAGCGCGGCCGCCTCGTCGCCGCGCGCGAGCAGCAGCGCTCCCACCCGCAGCTCGATCTCCGCCCGGTCCGCGAGCGCCTGCGCCCCCGCGTCCTCGCGCTCGGCGATCGCCTCGCGCAACACGGCCGCCCGCTCGTAGGCCGCGAGCGCCGCCGCGAGATCGCCCTGCGCCTCGAGCGTCGCTCCGCAGCGCTCGGCGGCGATCGACAGCTCACGCCGCGCCTCGGGCCGGTAGGCGCCCTCGCTGCAACGGCGCGCCGCGATCGCCGTCGCCGCCTCGTAGGCCGCATGCGCCTCGGGCAGCCGCCCCGCCGCCTCGAGCACCTCCCCGAGCAGCAGCTCGGCGAGAAACAGCGCCCGCTCGCCCGCCTCGCTCTCGTCCGCACCCACCGCCCGCTCGCGCAACGCGCGGGCGGTGCGCGCCTCGCGCTCCGCCTCCTCGAGCCGACCCTGCCGCAGTCGCAGCCACGCCCGACGTTCGCGCAACGCCGGCTCGTCCCGGTCGCGCAGCGGCCCGGACGTGAGGCGCCACGACGTCCACGCCTCGTCGTAGCTCGCCTGCGCCGCCTCGAGCCGATCGTCCTCGAGCGCGAGGTCGCCGAGCCGCTCGTGCACGATCGACCACGGGCGCACGAGCGCGGTGCGCTCGTCCTCGCACAGGGTGCGCGCCGCGCGGTAGGCCGCCTCCGCAGCGGGCCGGTCGCCCGCGTCCCACAGCGCGTCGCCGGTCTCGAGCTGCAGCGCCACGAGCGCCCGCAGGTCCTCGAGCGAGCCGCTCGCGCGGTACGCGCTGCGGCGCGCGAGCAGCGCTGCGCGCAACGCCGCCTCGGCCTGCTCGCGATCGCCCACCGCCCGCAGCGCCGCCGCCAGCCCGGCGTGGCTCTCCGCGACCGCCCGCTGCCAGTGCAGCGCCCCCGGCGCGAGCGCCGCCTGGCGCGTCGCCACCGCGAGCGCCGCCCGGTGCTGCGCCGCCGCCTCGGCCGGCCGCCCGCTCTCCGCCAGCGCCGCCGCGATCCGCTGCTGCACCCCGTGCCGCCGTTCGGCGAGCGCGTCCGGCTCCGCGCCCGCCGCCACCGCCCGCTCGAGCACCGCGAGCGCCTCGCGGTAGCTCTCGAGCGCGTCCGCGAGCCGACCCGCACGCCGCAGCGCATCGCCGCGAGCCGCGAGCATGTCCGCGAGCGTCTCGCGGTCCGGATGCTGCGCGTCCGCCGCGGCGGCGAGCGCCTGCGCACACCGCAGCGCCTCGTCCCACGCACGCGCCGCACCGCCCGCGTCCCCGAGGCGCGCGAGCGCGCGCGCGATCCGGCGGCAGTTCACGAGCAGCCCCTGCAGCGCCGGGCGCTCGTCGGGATCGGGCAACAGCCGCGCCCGGCGCAGCCACGCCGCGAGCGCCTCGCGCAACGCCGCCGCCGCCTGCCGCACCCGACCCGCCGCACCGTGCGCCCAGCCGAGCGTCTCGTGCAGCGCGGCCGCCTCCTCGAGCACCTCGAGGTGGCTCGGGTCCACCTCCCGCGCGCGCTCGGCACGCTCGATCGCCTGCTCGCACGTCGCACTCGCCTCGTCGAACGCGCCGAGCGCGAGCTGCGCCCGCGCGATCCGCCGCCGCGCCCGCAGCACGTCCCGCTGCCACGTCATGTTGTCGGGCCGCTGCTCGCTCAGCGCCTCGGACAGGGTGACCGAGGTGCGCCAGCGCGAGAGCGCCTCGGACGGATCGCCCCACGCCGCCTCGAAGGGCGGCGGGGCGAACGGCTCGGGCGCCGAGACCACGGGCCGACGCCGCTCGAAGCGCGCCTGCGGCGCGGGGCGCTCGGGCCAGGGCAGCGGCGCCAGCTCCGGCTCGCCGCCGGGGGAGCGCTCAGAGCTCGGCGAAAGCGTCGAGATCGACACGATAGTGTTGGTCCATGGCCTGCCAGCGCAGCGTGTCCCGATCCTCGAGGTGCGGTTCGAGCTCGTCCACGTGCTCGCTCAGCTTGCGATAGTAGGTCGCGAACAGCGCTGGGAAGTAGCGACGTGGATCGAACGACTCGATCCGCTCGTTGACGTCCGCCGCCACCACCGCCGCGCGCTCGAACGCCCCCGCGTCCACGAGCCGCTCGAACGCCGCGAGCTTGGCGATCAGCTCCTGCAGCAGCACCGAGCCCGCGACCTGCGGACCGGACGCACCCGGCACGACGGCCGCCCCCGCCGCGGCCGCCGCCGGCGCCGCGTCGCCGGAGGAGGCCGCCGGCGCCACCTCGGGCTCGGGCTCCGGCTCCGGTTCCGCCGCGGCCGCCTCGCGGCGCTCGGCCTCGTCGTACACCAGCCGGTGGAAGCCGCGCGCCCACGTCCCGAGCTTCGGCAGCAGCTCGAGCACCTTCGGCGCCTCGATCGTCTCTCCCAGCACCCGCCGCAGCGCCTCGATCCGCTCGCCGATCGCCTCGGCCTGCTCGACCGAGGTCTGCTCCACCCAGCGGCGCCACTGCTCGGTGTCGCGATCCTGCTCGTGCTGCAGCTGCGCGTGCAGGCGCGTCAGGAACCACAGCAGCCCGTTCTGCGCATGCCGCTCCTTCTTGCGCTCCGGCCCGATCTGCTCCCAACTGTCGGTCAGCAGGCTCCCAAGCGTCTCGAAGATCGGCGCGATCGCCGCCGTGCCCTGCTCGAGAAACACCCCGTACAGGAAGTAGCCGATCAGCCGGATGTCGTAGCGCCTCTCGCGCAACACCGCCGCGGTCGCCTCCGCCGCCTCCTGGAAGCGGCCCGCCTGCACCATGCCGACGATCGACTGGAACCGCTCGTCGAAGGTATCGAGACCGGGCGGCCCGTCCGATTCGAGGGGGGGAGCGAGCAACGTCAGATCAAGCATGGTCCCGTGCATCTCCTGTCGTTTCGGCAGCGGACGGTGCGAGCGCCCAGCGCAGCGCCGAGACGAGAGCGAACGCCTCCTCGCGCGCCTTGCGTCGCAGCGCTCCGCTCACGTACTGGTCCGCGCACCAGCGGTGGTCCACCGTCCCGTCGGGCAGCCGCCGCGGCGCGAGCCGGAAGCACGCCACC
>RFJN01000298.1 GCA_003694875.1 Planctomycetota bacterium
CCCCCCGACCGACACGCCCTCGGCCTCGAGCGCCCGGCGCAGCACGTGTCCCACCACGATCGCGGGGTCGCGCAGGGCGATCGAGACCGTTCGAGGCCGCGACCCGAGGCGCACGCTTCCGCGCACCACGATCACGTCCGTTGCCGGCTTGCGCCCCACCGCGACGACGTGGCGGCCGTCCTTGCCGACGGTCGTGCACCGGTTCTCGACGCGCAGCGGCGTCCCGGCGGGCACGAGGCGCACCACGGCCGGCGCCCCCGCCGCCGCCCCCGGGCCCACCGTCACGTCCACGCAGCCGTCCTGCAGGGTGAGTGCGGAGACGGGCGCCTCGTACCAGCGGTCGAGCTGATCGCGCGGCCAGTCCGGGTGCTGCAGCGGCGGGGCGAAGTAGCGAGCGTCGAGCACGAGATCGCCGCGCACCTCGACGATCCCCGCCTGCCGCACCGCCCGCGCCATGCGGCGAAACGCCACCTCCGGCGCCCCGTCGAACCGCTGCCCGAGCGTGGGATCTCCGCGCCCCTCGAGCACGAGATCACCGAGCAGCACCTGCCCCGCGAGCGTGCCGCGCCGGTAGAGCGTGGTCCGCAGCGGGTGTTCCGCCCCGAGCAGCTCGAGCGCCGCCCAGACCGTGAGCAGCTTCGTGTTGGAGGCGAGCCGCAGCGGTCGGTCGGCGTCGTGGGCGTAGCGCTCGCGCCCGCTCCCGAGTTCCGCGACGCACACCCCGATCCGCGCCCGCGCAGCCGCCTTCGAGCGCACGACGGCGTCGATGGCGTCCGCAAGCGAGGCGGCGTGCGCCGGAGCGAGCAGAAGCGGCACGCACAGGACGACGACAGCCTTGCGCAGCGTTCGCAGCACCCCCCTCACCGGCTCTCCTCCTCCGCTCCGTCCCGCGCGTCTCCGTCCACCCACGCGATCGTCGGCACGACCGCCTTCTCGAGCGGCTCGGCGAGCGGCTCCGGCGCCAGCAACACGAGCTGCCACGCCCGCGCCCCGTGCCGCACGACGTAGCGAACCTGGCGCAGCTCTCCGGCGCCCGGCTGCCGGTACGCCATCGCGAAGCGCACCGCCTCCCGCCCCGCGAGCTGTCGCCTCTCGGGTGCGGACGCCACGAGGTCGGGGTGGCGTCGCTGCAGATCGCGCACGATCACCTCCGGCACCCACCAGCCGCTGCCGACCCCCCGCACCTCGCCCTCGATGATCTGCACGTACGGTCGATCGCGATCGGGACCGAAAGCGACGTAGTGCGGCCCCCGTTCGATCACGCCCCAGTCGTGGGGCAGGGCGAGCGAGAGACCGAGCGCCTCGAGGGTGTGGCGCTCGAGGCGTCGGCCCGAAAGCGCCGCCTCGAACGCGTCGGTCTCCCGCGTCGCGATCGCCTTCCAGTGCCGCCACGTCTCGCGACCGAGCACGGTCGCCACACCGAACACGCCGAGCAGCGCGAGGCCGGCGAGCACGCGGCGCCCGAACCCCGCGCGCGACGACCCTCCGGGCACGGGAAGCACGAGGCCGAGCAGCGCCCCGGCGATCCAGCCTCCGAGATGCGCGGCGTTGCTGATCCGCGCACCGAACCGGGGCGCCAGCCACGCGTTGAACGCGAGTCCGCCACCGAGCAGCAGCAGCGAGAGCGCGACGAGCCGCCCCAGGTTCCACCGTAGTGCCGGACTGCGCCCGACGAGCGCCACGAGCGCACCGAGCAGCCCGAGCACCGCCCCCGAGGCGCCCACCGTCAGCTCGCCCGCCCACGCGCTCGCCCAGGCGCCCGCCATGCCGCTCGCGAGCAGGACCGCCGCGGTGGCGATCGTGCCGGCAAGCCGCTCGAGGCTGCGGCCGATCAGCACGAGCGCGTAAACGTTCAGAAACAGGTGCACGAGCCCCTGGTGCAGCAGCACCGACGCGAAGAGCCGCCAGTGGCCGCCGGGTGCGAGCGCCTCGGGGCTCGCCGCTCCGAGCGCCCACAGCACCGGCGCCGGCAGCGCCCCCCAGCCCACGCGCGCCGGCCGGCCGTCGTGCCGCAGCGACACCACGAGGAGCGCATGCAGCGCGAGCAGCACGATCGCGAACGTCCAGGTGGCCACGGGGAGGGCGGCCCGACGTTTGGGCGGCACGAGCGCCGGCGCCGCCTCGGGCGTCGGCGCGGGCGGTACGCCGGCGGCCACCTCCTCGGGTGCGGCGACGGGTCCGGGGCCTCGCTCAGCCATGCCCGGCCTCTCCCCGCAGCCGGGCCCTCGCCTGCGCGATCGACGCGAGCCGCTGTCCGATCCGACGCTCGAGCCCGCGATCGGTCGGCACGTAGTAGCGGCTGCCCTCGAGCGCCTCGGGCAGATACGGGCCGCGGCCCACCGCCTCGGGCTCCTCGTGCGGGTTCCGGTAGCCCTGCCCGTAGCCCAGCCGCCGCAGCAGCGCGGTCGGCGCGTTGCGCAGCGCGAGCGGGACGGGATAGGCCGGTCGCTGTCGCACCTCGCGCTGCGCCGCGCCGTAGCCGCGGTACAGGGCGTCGGACTTGGGGGCGAGCGCGAGATAGACGCACGCCTGCGCGAGCGCGAGCGCTCCCTCGGGCAGCCCCACGAGCTGCACCGCCTGCGCGGCGGCGTTGGCCTGCACGAGCGCCTGCGGATCGGCGAGCCCCACGTCCTCGCTCGCCGCGCGCACGAGCCGTCGCGCGATGTAGAGCGGATCCTCCCCGCCCTCGAGCATGCGGGCGAGCCAGTACAGCGCCGCGTCGGGATCGCTGCCGCGGATCGACTTGTGCAGCGCCGAGATCGTGTCGAAGTGCGCCTCGCCCCCCTTGTCGTGGGCGACCGCCCCACCGGCCGACAGGACCGCCGAGACCGCCTCCCGATCGAGTCGTCGCGGCGCCCCCTCTTGCCCGCCGAGCCTCGCCACCGAGAGTTCGAGAAGCTGCAGCGCCGCGCGGGCGTCGCCGCCGCTCGCAAGCGCGATCGTCTCGAGCGCCTCGGGATC
>RFJN01000299.1 GCA_003694875.1 Planctomycetota bacterium
CCGTCAGGTGGATCGAGGCCGGGCGCTGCTGCCGATCGACGCTCCAGCCCCGGCGCTCGAGCTCGTCCGCGACCGCGAACATGCTGATCGCCTCGTCCCTCGCTCCGTAGGTCACGATCGTGGAGTGGGGCGCGCCGAGAAGCCGCAGCTCGTCGATCTGCTCGATCCCGCGCCGCAGCCGCTGCGCGGTCTCCCACGCGCTCTCGGTGAGCCGCAGGAACCCCTCCTCGCCGAGCGACAGCAGGCTCGCCCACGCCGCCGCGATCGGGCCGCCGGGCCGCGAGCCCAGCACACCCGGCGAGGCGTAGATCCCGCCCGACCAGTCGGTGGAGATGAAGAACTGGTGGCGCATGTGCCGCATGCTGCGGTACAGGATCACGCTCGCGCCCTTCGGCGCGTAACCGTACTTGTGCACGTCCGCCGACATGCTCGTCACCCCCGGCACCCGGAAGTCGAACACCGGCAGCTGCACCCCGAGCCGCTCGAGCCACGGCAGCATGAAGCCGCCGACGCACGCGTCCACGTGGAAGGGAACGCCGCGGCGTTCGGCGATCGCGCCGATCTCGGCGATCGGGTCCACGCTGCCGTGCGGGTACTGCGGCGCCGAGGCCACCACGAGGATCGTGTTGCGGCCGATCGCACGCTCGACCCGCTCCGGGATCGCACGGAACTGCTCGTCCACCTCGACGTAGCGGATCCGCAGCCCGAAGTAGTGCGCGGCCTTGTCGAACGCGACGTGCACCGTGCTCGGCGCCACGATCTCCGGACGCAGGATCCACGGCCAGCGGCGGCGCGCGTAGTCGCGATACGCCTTGACCGCGAGCAGGATCGACTCCGTGCCGCCCGCGGTGAGGATGCCCGAGGCCTCGCGCGGGGCGTTGAGCAGCCGCAGGCTCATGCGCACCACGTCCTGCTCCATGCGCTTGAGGCTCTTGAACGCCATGGGGTTGAGCGCGTTCGCCGCGAGGTACTTCCCGGTCGCCTCCCGCATGAGCGCGTGGTGCTCCGGCCCCGCGTAGTACACCATGCTCCAGGTGCGCCCCCCCTCCCAGTCGGCATCGGCACGCCGCATGGCGTCGAGCGCCTCGAGCAGCCGCGGGGCAGCCACGCCCTCGCGGGGCAAGGCGTCCGGCGGGGGCAGCGGCCTCTGCGCGGCTTCGTTCGGGTGCTCGGTCGCCTCGCTGTCCGGCTCGGGCAGCAGATCGGTCGCCGCCGCGACCGGCTCGACGACGCCTGCAGCGGGGCGGGTGCCGTTTCCGGGTTCCATTGCGCTCTCCTCGTCTACAGGAACAGCCCTTGTGCGATCGGTCAGCGACCGACCTTTCGTTCGCCATTGTATCGCCGGATCAGCGTCTTGAGAAGTGCGTGTTCGTCCTGGCGGTGATCGGCGCGTAGCCGTAAAGCGTTCGCAGGGATGGCGCCCGCGGGCCCGGGCGCCCCTGGTGCGGACGTTGTGTCTGGCATGCAACAACGCCCCGTCGCGAATCGTCTGCATCGGTGTACGATGGAGACCGACATGGACGCGTCCGCGCAGCCCTCTCCCTCCGACGCCGAGCTCGTGCGCCGCACCCTCGGTGGCGAGCGCGAGGCGTTCGGCGAACTGGTGCGCCGCCACGAGCGGGTGGTCGGCCTGCTCGCCCTGCAGCGCGTGGGCTGCCGGGCGCTCGCGGAAGACGTGGTGCAGGACAGCTTCCTCAAGGCGTTCGTGCGCCTCGAGACCCTGTCCGATCCCTCGCGCTTCGCGCCGTGGCTGTACGGCATAGCGTTTCGCGCCTCGGTCGACGCGTTGCGGCGGCGACAGCGCGAGACACGCCGGCGCGCGCACTCGATCGACGCGGTGGGCGAGGCCGGAGGGCCGGCCGAGCCCGCAACCGCGCAGCCGAGCGGCTTCGAGGCGGCCTGGCGTGGGGAACGCGACCGGCTGCTGCTCGAGGCGCTCGGGCGGCTCGAGGATCCGTACCGGCTCGTGCTGACGCTGCGCTACTACCGGCACATGCGCTACCGCGAGATCGCACAGCACCTTGGAGAGCCGCCGGGCACGGTCGCCAACCGCCTGCACCGTGCGGTGGCAAAGCTGCGGGCGCTGCTTGCGCCCCGGCTCGAGGGGAGGCCGGAGCGGTGAGCGGCGAGCGGCCACAGAAGGGAGGCTGTCTCGCGCCGGCGCGGCTCGGTGTGCTCGCCGGCGGCGGTGCGCTCTCGCCGGCCGAGCGCCGTCACGCGGCGCTGTGCGTGCGCTGCCGCGAGGCGCTCGCCTCGCTCGCCGAGCTCGAACGCGAGCTCGGCGACACGCTCGCGCAGGCGGCGCACGGGCTGCGCTCGCAGTGTGACGAGATCCAGCTGCGTCTCGCCGAACTTGCCCCCCTCGTCGCCGCTTCCCGGCCGCGGCGGCGCGGTCCGTGGCTGCTTGCCACGATCTACGCGTGCGCGGCGCTGCTGCTGCTCGTGGCCTGGCTCGGCTACGCGGTGGCGTGGCGGCTCGAGCTGCGCGCGCGGCTCGCGAGTGCGGCGCGCCAGGACGTGCGCAACGTGGGGCTCGTGCTCCGGCGGTGGGCGGCGTCGGGGCGCCCGTTGCCCGAGCGGCTCGATCCCGGCTTGCTGCGGGCGGCGGGCCTCGAGCTGCCGGCGCGCTGGCGACGCGGCGAGGTCGTGACCGACCCGTTCGGGCAGCCGCTGCGGCTGCGACGCACCGGCCGGGGGGCGGTGCTGTACTCCGCGGGACCCAACGGGCGGGACGAGGGCGGGCGCGGCGACGACATCGCATTCGTCGTCGCGGAGCGCTGAGAACGCCGGCTTCCCGGCTTCAGACCAGCTCCTTCTGTGCGGTGCGCTCCACGCAGCGGTCGAGGACGTAGTGCGCGATGTCGCGCCCGAGCTGCAGCAGACGGCTCGCCTTGGCGGCGCGGTCGGCGAACTCGCCGTCGTGCGGCACACTCTCGCGCTCGGCGCGCACGATCACCTCCGCGAGCGCCTGCGCCGCCTCGGCCACCTCGCCGAGGTGCTGGATGCGCATGCCCTCCTCGAGCGCCTGCTGCAGCTTCTTGGCGGCGAACAGGTCGGTCTCGTCGTAGCGGCGCTCGTCGTTGTCGGGGGCGGCCGGCAGTAGACAGCCCGCGCGCTGCGCCACGCGCAGCGTGCGCTGCGGCAGGCCGCTGCGGCGCGAGAGCGCGGCGAGGTCGTAGCGGGCAAGGCGGGTCGAGGCGCCGAGCATGCCCGCGTCGATCTCGCGCGCCTCCTCGGGGCGGGTTCCCTTGTTGATCAGCTTCATGCGGCGCGCGATCACGTCGAGCGGCAGGTGCTCGGTGCGCTGCATGTGCTTGATCATGCGCACCCGCTCGACCGTCTCGGGCGGGTAGAGGTGCAGGCGCTTGTGCACCTGCTTGGGCTTGGGCAGCAGACCCTGCGCGAGGTAGTGCCGGATCGCCGAGGCGGGCACCCCCGTCCGCTCGACGAGCTCCTTCATGCGTAGCCCGTTCTTCATGTCCGCTCCTTCTTGCGCTACCGGACCATCCTCCGGGATCGCTGCCGCAGGGAAACCATTCCGGGCGGTCCGCCGCCGCGCCTCGCGTCGCAAACACCTTACATCGAATGCCGAGTGGGAGCAAGGGGGAAATCGGCTTGCTTCCTTGCTGGCAAGCGGTTGAGAGGAGGCGGTAGAGGTGCCTGCCGCGTGTCCGCGCCCCCGAGCGGTGGCTCGTTTCGTGACACGCTCCTGTTGCACGCCGGATTCGGGTCGTGACGGCGCCGGTCGACGCTGAGAGAACGGGCTCGGGGCCGAGGCCCCGAGCCCGTGACGAGAGCGGGTTCTGTAAGCCGGGTCCTGTCCGGTCGACGCCGTGGCGGCGCCGACCTGGGCCGACATCCATCTGGGACGCCCGTTGCCGGACGCCTCCAACGGCCTACCCGGGAGTCGGCGAGACGGGCCGCCTCGCGCGCCCCGGAACGCTCCGGAACGCTCCTCCCCTATTTGGCCTTTCTCCGGGTGGGGTTTGCCTTTGCCAGCGCTGTCACCAGCGCTGCGGTGCGCTCTTACATTAAGGGCTCGCGCCCCGCACCATTTCACCCTTGCCTGTGCCCTTGCAGCAGGGCCATCGGCGGTATGATTTCTGTGGCACTTTCCCTGGGATCGCTCCCGGTGGGCGTTACCCACCACCCTGCCCTGTGGAGCCCGGACTTTCCTCGACGCCGCACCACGGCCATCGGGTGGGCGCCGCGTCGGCCCGAACCCCTCTCGCTGCGCGCCAGTATAGTCGGCTCGTGCATCGGAGGCCAGCCAGGCTCTGTTCGGAAACGCTCCCGGCCGCGATCGCCGGCCGATCACCGACGTGCGGCGTCGCGAGAACCGAAGCCGTCCTCGACGTACGTCCGCACGCCTCCGGCGTCTTCGAACCTCGCCGTTCGCCGGTCGGCGCCAGCCGAATCTCTCGCTCCGGGCTCGTTTCTGGACAGAGCCTAGTCGCCCGGCATGGGGCTCGAGCGGTCGCTGCCCGCCACGTAGCTGTGCGCGGCGGCTCCGCCCTCGCCCTCCACGTACAGGAAGCGCGCGCACTGCGGGCAGCACACGATCTCGCGCCCG
>RFJN01000300.1 GCA_003694875.1 Planctomycetota bacterium
CGAGCGGGCGCACGCCGCGTCGCCGCCCGAGGTTGTGGCGCAGCGCAGCGGCGGCTACGATCGGCCGCGGGAGCCGAGCGGCGGGGGGGGAGCGCACATGGACGGAACGCAGGGGCCGGGCGAGGCGTTCACCGAGCTCGACCAGTTCGAGATCGACCCCGCATCGGCGCAGCGGCTGCCGCTCGCGTTCTGCGAGCAGCACCTGTGCTGCGTGCTCGGGCGCATCTCGCCGGTCAACAAGGTGGCGGCGGTGACCGTCGGCATGCTGCGGCCGGACGACGACGCGGTGGTGCGCGAGATCGAGCTGCAGCTCGGTCGCCGGGTGCGGCCGGTGCAGCTCAACGCCTACGAGATCCGGCGCGCGATCGAGCAGGCGTTCTCGATCCGGGGCGAGGAGTCGGGCGCGCTCATGGCGCCCACCCGCCTCGACTACCTGCAGCGCTTCGACTTCGACCCGGAGCTGCCCGCCTCGCGGCTGCTCGACGACGTGCTCGCGGTGGCGATCCAGCGGCGCGCCACCGACATCCACATCGAGACCTACCGCAACGACGTGGATCTGCGGCTGCGGTGCGACGGGGTGCTGCACCAGGTGACCTCGCCGCTTTCGCCCGACAACGTCAAGCGCGTGATCGCGCGGGTCAAGGTGCTGTGCAACCTCGACATCGCGGCCAAGCCGCAGCCCATGGACGGCCGCTTCAGCGCGCGCTACCAGGACGCCGACGGCGTGGAGCGGCGGGTGCACTTCCGGGTCTCGATCGTGCCGTCGCCGCACGGCGAGGACTGCGTCATGCGGGTGCTCGACGGCGCGGCGGCCGCGCGCCTCGATCTCGAGCGGCTCGGCATGAACCCGAGCGCGCTGCACCTCTACACGAGTCTTCTCAAGTGCCCCTCGGGGCTGATCCTCGTGACCGGCCCCACGGGCTCGGGCAAGACGACGACGCTGTACGCCTCGCTGCGCCGGCTGCAGGGCAGCGCGCGCAAGATCTGCACCGTGGAGGATCCGATCGAGTACGAGCTACCCAAGGTCAACCAGAAGGAGGTCGACGAGAACAACAGCTTCAGCGACTACGCGCGCGCGTTCCTGCGCCAGGATCCCGACGTGCTGCTGATCGGCGAGATCCGCGACGAGGAGACCGCGCGGATCGCGATCCGCGCCGGCATGACGGGCCAGCTCGTGCTCGCGACGCTGCACACCCAGGACGCGGTGGGGGTGCTGTCGCGGCTGCGCTCGCTCGGGATCGACGACGAGCTGCTGTCCACCACGCTGCTCGGGGCGGTCTCGCAGCGGCTCATGCGGGTCAACTGCCGGCACTGCCTCGAGCACTACACCCCCCCGGCGGAATCGTTCGTGCGCTTCTACCAGGACGATCCCGGCCACCCCTTCGTGCGCGGCCGCGGCTGCGAGCACTGCGGGCACACCGGCTACCACGGGCGCATGGGCATCTACGAGGTCATGGTCGTGGACGACGCGGTGCGCGCGGCGATCGAGCGACACGCCACGGTGGACCAGGTGCGGGAACTCGTGGCGGGCCGCGGCTTCGTCCCGCTCGCCCACGAGGCGCTCGAGCGCGTACGGCGCGGCTTCACCACGATCGAGGAGGTCGAGCGCACGATCCGGCCGCTGTACTACATCTGAGCGTCCGAGCAATTCGAGAACGAACCGCGCATTCGGGCCCCCGCCCCGGCGGCGCAGGGCGGCGCGGGGACAGAGCCGGGCGCGGGCAGCGACACCGGCCGCCGGGGGTTGTGCGCCGTCGCCTGCCAACACGGCGCCATGGTCCGCGCGTTCGTGATCGGTGCCGGCGGGACGGAACCCTGCCCGCACCAGTCCCGCAGGCTTTCGCGCTTGCACCGCCCCCCTTGCGCAGCCGCCACCGCCGGCATCGCCAGCGTCGCGCACCCGCCGCCACGGGCGGCACCCGCTAGCGCGCGCGCGGCGCGTCGCGCTCGGGCGGCCGCGGGCCGGGGGGCGGGCCGAAGCGTTCCCGCACCCAGGCGAGTGCCTCGGTGCGATCGGCGAGCGCTCCCTCGAGCTGCGCATCCTCGACCGCGCGCAGGATCTGGCCGAACGCAGGGCCGGGACGATACCCCGCGGCGATCAGGTCGCGGCCGGTGAGCAGCGGTGCGCTGCCGCGCTCCTCCCGCTCGCGCTCGTAGCGCGCACGCTGCTCGACGCACCAGCGCCAGGTGTCGAGACGCCGGTGGCTGCCGAGGCAGTCGGCCCGGTGCAGCGCGAGGTGGAGCGCGGCGGTGGGCCGCAGCAGAAAGCGCTTGCGCCTGGCCTCGCGCATGCGCCGGATCTCGATGAACCGCAGGTGGTCGCGCACGAGTTCGACCACCGTCTCGCGCAGCGCGCGGGGGGCGCCGAGCCGGACGAGCACCCGCTCGGCCATGGCGGCGCCGAGCCGCGCGTGCCCGTCGAAGCGAATGCGTTCGGCGCGGCGGAAGGTGGGGGGCTTGCCGATGTCGTGCAGCAACGCCGCCCAGGCGAGTTCGGGCGGCGGGGCCTCGCCCGTGGCCTCGAGCACCAGCCGGGTGTGCACCCAGCAATCGCCCTCGGGGTGGAACTGCGGCGGCTGCTCGACGCCCTCGAGCGC
>RFJN01000301.1 GCA_003694875.1 Planctomycetota bacterium
CGCGAGCGGCTCGCGCTGTCGCGCAGCGTGATCCGCGAGGTGTTCCGGCGGCGCGAGGCGCTGCTGTCCACCGATATGGGGGCGGACGCGCGCTTCGATCCCACGCGGACCGCTGCGCGCGGTGAGATCAAGAGCGTCATGTGCGCGCCGCTGGTGCGCGACGGACGGGTGATCGGGGTGATCCAGCTCGACACCCGCGCGCGCTCGCGGGCGTTTACCCGCGGGGATCTCGATCTGCTCAACGCCGTGGCGCTGCAGTGCGCGATCGCGATCGGGAACGCGCGCGCCTACAAGCGGCGGCAGGAGTACAGTCGCAACCTCGTCTACCTCGCGCGCGCCATGCAGCGGCTCTCGAGCAGCCTCGACCGCGAACGGATCTGCCGCGACACCGTCAAGGCGAGCTGCAGCCTGCTCGGCTGCACGAAGGGCTCGCTGCTGTTGCGTTCCGAGCCGGGCGGTCCGCTGCAGCTCGTGTACGCGGTCGGCATGTCGCGCGAGGTGGTGCGGCGCGTGCGGGGACGACCGGCGGGCGAGCGCTTCGCGCAGCGGGTGGTGGACACCGGCGAGCCGCTGCTCGTGACGCGGCTGTCCGAACTCGGCTCCGGGGAGTGTCCACCCCCCGATCCGGAGCAGGCGGGCCGCTATGCGACCGAGTCGTTCGTGATCGTGCCGATCTTCGCGAGCGGCGATCCCGCCGCCGGACGCGGGCGCACGATCGGCGCGCTGTGCGTCACGGACAAGATCTCGCGCGGGGTCTTTCACGGCAACGACCAGGAGCTGCTGCAGATCCTCGCGAGCCAGGCGGGGGCGGCGCTCACCAACGCGGAGCTGTACGAGAAGGCGACCGTCGACACGCTCACGCGGGTGTACGTGCGGCGCCACTTCATGCAGCAGCTCGAGGAGGCGGTGGCGAACGCGCGCTACGGTGGCGGCGGCGCACCGCTGTCGCTGATCCTGATCGACATCGACCACTTCAAGAGCGTCAACGACGTGCACGGCCACCTCGCCGGCGACGCGGTGTTGCGGACGGTGGGCCGGCTGCTCAAGCGCGAGGTGCGCACCGGCATGATCTGCGGCCGCTACGGCGGCGAGGAGTTCTGTCTGCTCGGGCCGGGGCTCGACGCCGAGGCGGCGGCGTCGGTGGCCGAGCGGCTGCGGGGGGTGATCGCCGCCCACGAGTTCCGGGTGCCGGGTGGGCTGGGGCTGCGGCGCACCGCGAGCTTCGGCGTGGCGCAGCACCTGCCGGGCGAGAGCGCCTCGGCGCTGATCGCGCGGGCGGACCGGGCGTTGTACGAGGCCAAGCGCGAGGGGCGCAATCGTGTGGTGATCGCGAGCGAGCGACCGCCCTCGGGCCGCCACCGCTCGCCGGCGTCCGAACCCGAATCGCCTCGTTGACGCGCCCCCGCCGCGGGACGTATCTTGCCGGCCCTTCGTGCGGGGGCAACGAGGCCGAGGCGAGGACGGGGTGCCATGACACGACCGCAGACCGGTGGCGGCGGCGACGAGCGACAGGTGCGCATCGCGAAGCTCGAGCAGCTTCGCGAAGACGGCATGCTCCCGTATCCGGACCGCTACGATCGCACCCACACCCTCGCCGAGGCGCTCGCGCTCGGCGAGTCGCTCGGGATCGAGCCGGGCGAGAGTGCGCCCGAGGACAGCCCGGTGTTGCGGATCGCCGGCCGGGTGGTGGCGTTGCGCGCCATGGGGCGGTTGTCGTTCGGTCACCTGCAGGACCACACCGGGCGGCTGCAGTTCGCGCTCAACCAGCGGGTGCTCGGCAAGGGGGCGTGCAAGCGCTTTCTCAAGCGGGTCGATCTCGCCGACCACGTCGGGCTGGAGGGGCGGTTCCTGCGCACGCGCCGGGGCGAGATCACCCTGAACGTGACCGGCTGGCGCATGCTCTCGAAGGCGCTGCGGCCGCTGCCGGCCAAGTGGCACGGGCTGCACGATCAGGAGACGCGCTGGCGGCAGCGCTATCTCGATCTGATCGTCAACCCCGAGACGCGCGAGCGCTTCCGGGTGCGCGGCGAGGTGGTGCGCGCGCTGCGGCGCTACCTCGAGGCGAACGACTTCGTGGAGGTGGAGACGCCGGTGCTCGCCCCGACCGCCTCGGGTGCGCTCGCCCGTCCGTTCGTCTCGCACCACAACGCGCTCGACATGGAGGTGTATCTGCGGATCGCGCCCGAGACCTACCTCAAGCGGCTGATCGTGGGCGGCTACGACCGGGTGTTCGAGATGGCGCGGTGTTTCCGCAACGAGGGCATGGACCCCTCGCACCTGCAGGAGTTCACCATGCTCGAGTGGTACGCGGCGTACTGGAACTACGAGGACAACATGCGCTTCACCGAGGCGCTGGTTCGCCACACGATCGAGCAGGTGTGCGGCAGCCTGCAGGTGCAGTTCGCCGGCGAGCCGGTGGACTTCGGCGGCGAGTGGCCGCGGCGAAGCCTGCGGGAGCTGATCCTCGAGGATGCGGGGATCGACATCGACGCCTGCCCCGACGCCGAGAGCCTGCGCGCCGCGATCGCCGAGCGGGGGATCGATCTCGAGCGGCCGGCCGAGGAGATCGCGCGTCTCGGGCGCGGCAACCTGATCGACCGGCTCTACAAGGTCGTCTCGCGGCGCAAGATCCGCGGACCCCTGTTCCTCGTCGGGCATCCCGCCGACCTCTCGCCGCTCGCGCGTCGCAGCGATGACGATCCGGGGCGCGCCGACCGGTTCCAGCTCGTGGTGTGCGGCTGGGAGATCGTGAACGCCTACTCGGAGCTGATCGACCCGCTCGAGCAGCGGCGTCGTCTCGAGGAACAGGCGGCCGCGCGCGCAGCCGGCGACGAGGAGGCCATGGCGGCGGAGGAGGACTATCTCGTCGCCATGGAGCACGGGATGCCGCCGGTCTCCGGCTTCGGCATGGGCATCGACCGGTTCTGCGCGCTGCTGACCGGGGCGGAGAACCTGCGCGACGTCGTGTTCTTCCCGCTCATGCGCCCGCTTGCCGGCCCCGAGGGCCGCGCCGCATCCGCCGAGGCGACGCGGCCCGAGCCGGAGACCGCCTCGAGCTGACCGGCAGCTCGCGCTGCGCTCAGCCGGCGCTCGCCTGCGGGAGGCGGCCCGAGTTGCGCGCGGCCGCGGCCTTTTCCTCCTCGATCACGGTGGAGATCCGCCGGCCGAGGCGCGAGGCGGTCTCGAGTTCGGCCTCGAGTTCCTCGAGCAGGTGGATCGGATGCGGCACGCTGCCTTCGCGCAGGCAGCGCACCCGTTCGTGGATCTCGTGCGCGATCCGGTCGGCCTCGTCCATGATGCGACGGTAGCGCGGGTCGTTGCGGTAGCCCATGGGCGGGCCCTCCCTGCTGTGTGCGGCCGTGTGCGTGGCCGCGTGTGGGTTTGGTGGTGTCGGATGGCGGCGCCATGATCGGCTTTTGGCGTCGAGAGTGCAACGGGAGGGATGGCGGTGTCGAATGCGGGCGCGGAGGCGGTGGTGCGGGCGGCCGGGGTGATCGTGGGGCGGACCGACGGGCAGCGGCCGCGGCTTGTGCTGCTGCGGGCGCGTCGCGGCGGTCACTGGACCCCGCCCAAGGGCCACCTCGAGCCGGGCGAGGACGCGCTCGCCGGCGCGCTGCGCGAGCTCGAGGAGGAGACGGGGATCCGCCCCGACGAGCTCGCGTTCGTGCCGGGCTGGCGGCGCACGCTGCACTACGAGGTCGTCGAGCGCGGCCGCCGGCGGCCCAAGCGCGTCGACTACTTCCTCGCACGCTGGCGCCGGCCCGGCGAGCTGCGGCTGAGTTCCGAACACGACGCGTTCGCCTGGTGGGACCGCGACGAGATCGCGTCCCGCACGCCGTTCGACAACCTGCGCGCGCTGCTGCTCGAGGCCGAGCAGGCGCTGGGCCGCGCGCGCTGAGGAAGGGAGATCGGCGGACGGGCAGCGTCGACGGTGCGCGTCGGGCGTTGCGTCCGACGCACGGGAGGCGATGGCGCAGCGCGCCTCGATCAGGCGGGTGTTGCGCCGCCTGGCTCGAGCGCCGGCGGCTCGAAGCCGAACAGCGCGCACGCGTTGGCGGTGCTCGCCCGGGCGAGCGACGCGAACGCGAGCCCCCGCGCCTCGGCGATCGCGCG
>RFJN01000302.1 GCA_003694875.1 Planctomycetota bacterium
AACAGCGTCCGGCGGTGCTCCTCGGACGCCACGACGACGAACACCCACTCGCCGGCCGCCAGCGCGGCGATCAAGTGCGCATACGCCTGCTGCACCGCCTCGAGCCGGCCGGGCCACGTCTCGTCGTTGTGTGGCCACACCAGCCAGGTGCCGCGGTGCGGCTCCCACTCGGCGGGCATGCGCGGCGTGAACGCCTCGCCGAGCGCCGGCGAGCCGCTCACCGCGCCCGCGGCTCCGGCTCGAGCCCCACGTACCGGCGCTGCAGATCGGCGTAGGCGTCGATCCGCCGATCGCGGAAGAACGGCCACTGGGTACGGACGGAGTCGATGCGCGCGAGGTCGCAGCGGGCCGAGACGATCTGCTCCTCCCGCTCGTCTCCCTCGGCGAGCAGCGTCCCGAGCGGATCGGCGATGAAGCTGCTGCCCCAGAACGTCTTGTCGCCCTCGGTGCCCACGCGGTTGACGGCCACGACATACAGCCCGTTGGCGACCGCGTGCGCCCGCATGCTCAGCCGCCACGCCTCGCGCTCGGCGTGCCACTCGCTCTCGGGCTGCTCGTGGGCGTGACCGATCGCGGTCGGATACACGATGATCTCCGCGCCGGCGAGCGCGGTCAGCCGCGCCGCCTCCGGAAACCACTGGTCCCAGCACACGCACACCCCGACGGCGGCGAAGCGGGTGCGGAACGCGCGGAAGCCGAGATCACCCGGGGTGAAGTAGAACTTCTCGTAGTAGCCCGGGTCGTCGGGGATGTGCATCTTGCGGTACAGCCCGGCGAGCGATCCGTCGGCGTCGAGCACCACGGCGGTGTTGTGGTAGAGCCCGGGCGCGCGCCGCTCGAAGACGCTGCCCACGATCACGATCCCGAGCCGGCGCGCCGCCTCCGACAGCGCCTCGGTCGTGGGACCGGGCACGGGTTCGGCGAGCTCGAACGCCTCGTGCTCCTCGGCGACGGGGAAGTAGGGGCCGCGGAACAGCTCCTGCAGGCAGACGATCTGCGCGCCGTCGCGCGCGGCGGCCGCGACGAAGTCGAGGGTCTTGTCGAGGTTCTCCTTCGGATCGTCGGTGCACAGCGTCTGCACCGCTGCGAGCTGCACCTCGCGTGGCCGTCGCATGGCCTAGCCCTCCCCGTCGTGCCGGCGCGCCTGCTCGCGGGCCTCGTCGCCGATCGCGAGCACGATCTTGCCGAACTGCTCTGCCGCCTCGAGGCGCGCGAGCGCCTGCGCGAAGTCCTCGAGCGCGAAGACGCGATCGATCACCGGCCGCACGCGGCCCGCGGCGGCGAGCCGCAGTGCCCCGCGCATGTCGGCCTGGCTGCCCATGGTGGAACCGAGCACCTCGATCTGCTTCCAGAAGATGCGGTGCAACGCCGCGGGCGGGTCGCCGCCGGTCGTGGCGCCGCAGTTCACGAGCCGGCCCCCCTTGCGCAGGCTCTCGATGCTCGCGCTCCACTGCGCACGCCCGACCGTGTCGAGCACGACGTCGACCCCGCGTCCGCCGGTGCATTCCTTGACGCGGGTCTCGATCCGGGCCTCGTTGCGGTAGTTGATCGTCTGCCAGGCGCCGAGACGCCGCGCCCGCTCGAGCTTGGCGTCCGAGGACGAGGTGACGATCGCGCGCGCGCCGGCGGCGACCGCGAGCTGCAGGCCCGCGGTCGCGACCCCGCCGCCGATCCCGTGGATCAGCACGTCCTCGCCAGGCTGCCGGCGCGCACGGGTGAACAGCATGCGGTAGGCGGTGAGGAAGACGAGACCGAACGCGGCCGCCTCGATCCAGTCGAGCGCTTCGGGCAGCGGGTGGCAGCACACCGCGGGCACGACGACGAACTCGGCGAAGGTGCCGCTGCGCCCCTCGCCGATGATGTGGTAGCGCTCGCACTCGGACTGCTCGCCCGCCTCGCACCGCTCGCAGCGGCCGCACCACAGCCCGGGATTGAGCACGACCGCCTCCCCCACCGCGGGGCTGTGCACCCCCTCGCCCACCGCGACCACGCGGCCTGCGGCGTCCGAGCCGAGCGTGTGCGGCAGCGGCGGTTTCGGTGTGCCCATGCGCACCCACAGATCGAGGTGGTTGAGCGCGGCGGCCTGCACCGAGAGCAGCACCTCGCCCGGACCGGGCTCGGGACGCGCAACGGTCTCGAGCGTGACGACCTCGGGACCTCCGCAGCGGTGGATCCGGACCGCGCGCATGGTGCTCGCCATGTCGGTTGCTCCTCCCGTTCGGTCCGCCCGCGCCGTGCGGGCGCCCGCATGCGGCAGCGATCGTAGCGAAGTCGCGCCGCGGTGCAACGACGCCCGCAGCCGTCGAGGGGGACGGAGCGCGGACTCGGCTCCGCTCCTCCGTCGCCCGAAAACGAAACCCAACCCCTTTCCCGTACGGCCGTTGTGATAGCGACAAACAAAGTTTCAGCAAGGGTTGATGGATCGAAGGCGATCGGTATGATCCGCGCTCATGGCGCTGTGAGAGGTGTCATGCAGTTGGGGATCAACGGGCGCGCCACGGGGGTGCGTCCGGAGAGGATACCGTTAGGAGGGGGATGCTCAATGAAGCGTCTTGCACTCGCACTGGTCGTGGGCGCCGCCATGACCGTCAGCACTGGTTGTGCCGCTCTGTGGAGCTGGCCCGTCTCGGCCGCCGGTCCGGGTTCGCTGTACGTGAACGAGACGATCCCGAGCAAGGACACCACGTCCACGCAGTATCGTTTCGAGCGCAAGGACTTCGACATCCTCGGTCCGGTGACAGCCGAAGCCGAGACCACCAGCATCCTCGGCTGGGTCGCCTCGGGTGACGGCGGTTACGGCAAGCTGCTCAGCGCGGCGAAGAGCCAGTTCAACGCCGACGACGTGATCGACGTCCGCATCGACACCGAGTACAGCAACATCCTCGGTCTCTTCTCGACGGTGAAGACCAAGATCATGGGTGTGGCGATCAAGTACAAGAAGTAGTTCGCCCGCGAGCGGTGGCACACCGGGGGCACGCCGCGAGGCGTGCCCTTCTTCTTTTTGTTCCTTGTTCGCGAGGGTCAGAGAGCGTTTCCGCTCTCGCTGCCCCTGCCCGGCCGCTGCAGGAGTGTCTCGCCGCGTGGTCCTGCGCCTTCTCGCCGCCGTGAGCCTCGGACTCGCACCGCTGCTCGCCGGCTGCCTCCACAAGCGGCTCGGGCCGGGGGTGTTCGCGCGCCCGGGTGCCGCACCCTGGTCCGGCGCCCCGCTGCCGGTGGTGCTCGAGATCGCCGAGCGTCCGATCGAACTCGGCCGTGAGCGGCTCGATCCCCGGCTCGGTCCGGCGCTCGCGCGCAGTCTGTACGAGACGCTCGCGCCGAGTTCGCTGTTCGTCGCGGTGCTGCCGCCTCCGGGCGTACCGACCGCGACCGCCGGCCTGCCGGCGAGCGCGGCGAGCGCACCGGCTCGCCTGCGGCTCGAACTCGCGATCGAGCGGTTCGACATCCGGCAGAGCTACCACTGGTTCGGCTACTACTCGCCGCTGATCCTGCTCACCTTCCAGCCCATTCCCGGTCCGGGCACCCTGTTCGCGATCCTGGTGCTGCTCGGCGTCCCGCTGATCTCGGACCGGATCGAGGTCGCGATGGTCGTGCGGCTCGTCGATCCGGCCACCGGCTGTCCGGTGCTCTCGCGACCGATCGAGCTGCGCGACCAGATCACCTACGGGCTGTGGGATCTCAAGCGGATCAACGATGGCTACTACGTCCGTCCCGAGCGGGCACTCGGACGGATCGCCCGGCGGATCGCAAGCGAGCTGGTGTGGCAGCGCTGGAGTGTGTGGCGCTATCTGGAGACGCGCCGGGCGCTCGACGGGGCGGCTCGCTGACGGGGCCGAACATGCGATCGGCGAGCGCACGCACCGCCCGCTCGATCTCGCGCTCCGACGGCGCGAGCCGCCGGTCGGCGAACAGCGCCCGCGCCCGCTCGAGAAAGCGTTCGATCTCGGGTCGCAGCGCCACGTCGGCGCGCCCCTGGAGGCGGAAGATGTTGCCGAGCACCTGATCGTCGGCGAACCGGCGGTGGATCTCGCGCTTGGCGGCGAAATAGGTCCACGCCTCGGTGCGGCTGCGCATGCGCCCCATCGCCCCCACGTAGCGCTGCGGATCGTAGTAGCGGCCGGCCGGAAGCCCCTTCTCGCTGTCGACGCCGAACCAGCGCAGCAGCGCCTGCAGCGAACGGTTGCGACGCACCGGCTCGAGCCGGATCGGCGGGAAGCCGCCCGCCTCGAGCGCCAGTTGCACCATCTCGGTGCAGAACAGCGCCTCGTGCTCGTCGTAGCGCCAGTACGGATCGAACGCGACATCGTCGGCGTACGCGCGCTGCACCCAGGCGGCAACCCGATCGGGATCGACGCCTTCGGGCGGATCGAAGATCTCGAGATAGAGGTTGGGAGCGGCGTATTCGAGCAGCCGCTGCCGGCGGCAGCCGCCCACGATCCCGTCGGCGGGCGAGCCGCCGAAGCCGGGCTTGTAGCGTCCCGACATGTCGTAGACCCACGGTTCGCCGTCCTCCATGACGAGGATCGCGGCGTGGGTGAAGGGGAAGAAGCGCTCGGGGGCGAGCGCGAACAGGAAGCTGTAGGCCCCGGGAGCTTCCGAGAGCACGATCTGGCCACTGCGCAAGGGCAGCCCGAGCCAGGTGGAGGGCCGCTCGCGGCCCGCGCGCGTGTCGAGCACCGCGACGGAACGATCGGCGGCGGGCCGGCTCGCGGCGCAGCCCGCGAGCGCGAACAGCAGGCCCGTGACGGCGATCCCGAGCCGGACGTTCACCGCACCGGCTCCTCGGTGTCGCGCCGCGTCGATCCCGCGAGAAAGCCGGCGTCGTGCCCGGCGGGCTCCCGCCACGCCACGGTGGGACGATCGGGGTGGACCCGCCAGACACCGTCCGCGTCGACGCGCCCACGCCCGTAGTTGTTGGGCCGCTTGCCGTCCGGCGGCGCGAAGTCCGCGCGCAGCGCGTCGGGCACCGACAGGCAGCCGGCGAGCACGAGCGGCGCCGCAAGGGCGAGCGCGAGCCATCGCGACCGCTGCGCCCTGCCC
>RFJN01000032.1 GCA_003694875.1 Planctomycetota bacterium
AGCGCGCTCGCGTGCTGGCTCTCCGGCAGCCCCCTCGAGGGGATCCACCTGTGGCGGCGCGGACCGCTCGTGTCCTGCGGCAAGCCCACCGCGACGGGCCGGATCCTGCTCGGTCTGCTGCCGCTCGCAGCGGGCTTCGGGCTCGTGCTGTTCGCCCACCGTCTTCTCGCCCCCCCGCTCGAGGTCACGATCGCGCTGCCCACCCTCGATCCCGACATGGGTCCGTTCACGTTCGTGCTCACGGTCTGGCGCGCACTCGTCGACGCGGTGCTGCACGCGCTGCGTTCGATCGACAACCCGCTCGATCCGCGGCTGCTCGCCTTCATCTGGATCGCGGCGAGTGCGCTGCTTTCGTGCGCCGGCCGCCTCGAGCAGTGGAAGGTGCAGACCGTCACGCTGCTCGGCGGCTGGGCGCTGCTCGCCGCCTTCGCCCACTGGGGCATCGGGCCGCGGCTGTTCTCGCGCGCATGGTTTGCGCAGTGGCTGTACGGCGACGATCTGTGGCGCGCGGTGACGCTGCTCGTGCTCGCCGCCACGCTCACCACCGCGCTGCTGCTCGTCGCCTTCGTCACGACGAGTCTGCTGCGCGCCACGCTGCTGCCCCGCTCGCGCAGCTGAGACGCCGCGCTCGAAGCCGGCCGGCCGGTTCGCTACAATCGCGACCGGCGGGAGGCGAACAAGCATGGCGAACACGATCGGCATCATCGGCGGAAGCGGTTTCTACGACATGGAGGGCTTCTCGCAGCGCGAGTCGCTCGCGCTCGAGACACCGTTCGGCACCCCCTCGGCCCCGGTGGTGCGCGGCACGCTCGGCGACGTGCCGGTGCTGTTCATAGCGCGGCACGGCGAGGGCCACCGGCTGCTGCCGCACGAGGTGCCCTACCGCGCCAACGTGCACGCGCTCAAGCAGCTCGGTGCCGACGTCGTGCTCGGGATCTCGGCGGTGGGCTCGCTGCGCGAGGAGATCGAGCCGGGGCATCTCGTCTTCGTCGACCAGTACATCGACCGCAGCTGGGGCCGGCCCTCGACCTTCTTCGGCGAGGGGTGCGTCGCGCACGTGGCGTTCGGCGATCCGGTGTGCCACGACGTGCGCGAGACGCTCGTGCGCACCGCGGCCGAACTCGGCTTCGCCCACCACGAACGCGGCAGCTTCGTGTGCATGCAGGGGCCGCAGTTCTCGACGCGCGCGGAGAGCGAGCTGTACCGCAGCTGGGGTGCGGACGTGATCGGCATGACGAACCTGCACGAGGCGCGGCTGTGCCGCGAGGCCGAGCTGTGCTACGCCGCGGTCGCGCTCGCGACCGACTACGACTGCTGGCGCACCGGCGAGGAGGTCTCGGTCGAGGCGGTGATCGAGGTGCTGCGCGCCAACATCGAGCGCGCCAAGCGCCTCGTGGCGCGCGCGGTCGCCTCGCTCGCGACGCTGTCGTGCTCCCGCGGCTGCCGAACCGCGCTCGAGAACGCGATCATGACCGACCCGCGCGTGATCCCGGAATCGACACGCCGCCGGCTCGAGGTCATCGCCGGCCGCTACCTGCAGCCGTGACCGCGCCGTCCCCTGCCGAACCGGTCTTCCGACCGCCGGCGCCGATCGCCGAGGGCGAGCGCATGCCGGTGGCGGTGCTCGTGAGCGGCAGCGGCACCACGCTGCAGAACCTGCTCAACGAGCAGCGGCACGAGACGCTGCCGATCGAGATCCGCTTCGTGCTCTCGAGCCGCCCCGACGCGTTCGCGCTCGAACGCGCCCGGCGCGCCGGCATCCGTACCGCGGTGCTCGATCCGCGCCGGCACGCCGGGCCCGCGGACTACGGGCGCGCGATCATCGACACCCTCGCGCCGTGCGGCCCCCGGCTGATCCTCATGGCCGGCTTCCTGCCGCTGTGGCACATTCCGCCCGACTGGCTCGGGCGCGTGCTCAACATCCACCCCTCGCTGCTTCCCGCCTTCGGCGGCAAGGGCATGTACGGCGACCGGGTGCACCGCGCGGTGCTGCGCTACGGCTGCCGTGTGACCGGCTGCACCGTCCACATGGCCGACAACATCTACGACCACGGTCCGGTGCTCGTGCAGCGGGTGGTGTGGGTGCTCGACGGCGACCGGGTGGAGACGCTGCGCGCGCGGGTGTTCCGCGAGGAGTGCATCGCCTACCCGCAGGCGATCCGGCTGCTCGCCGAGGGGCGGGTGGTCATGGACGGACGCCGGGCGCGGCTCGTGCCGCCGGCGCATGCGCGCTCGCAGCCGGCCGCCCCTGCCTGCGAGCCTCCGCCGCGCTGAGCCGCGCCCGCACGAGCGCGCGGAAGTGCTCGCCGCGTTCGCGGTAGCTCGCGTACTGGTCGTAGCTCGCACAACCGGGCGAGAGCAGCACCACATCGCCTGCGCGCGCCTGCGCACACGCCGCCGCGAACGCCGCCTCCAGATCGGGCCAGCGCCGGCACGCCACACCGTCTGCCCGCGCGAACGCCGCCTCGATCTCGCCCGCGCTCGCCCCGAAGGCGTGCACCGCCTGTGTGCCGAACCGCTCGGCCGCGCGCACGAGCGGTGCGAACGAGCCCCCCTTCGCCACGCCACCGCACAGCAGCAGCGCCCGCGCACCGTAGGCCTCGAGCGCGCACGCCACCGCCTCGGGCGTGCTCGCCTTCGTGTCGTTCACGTAGAGGATCCCTCCACCGCAGCCCACCGGCTCGAGCCGGTCGCGCAGCGGTTCGAAGCGCTCGAGTGCGCTGCGGATCGCGGCCAACGGCAGACCGAGCGCGAAGCCGGCCGCGAGCACCGCGAGCGCGTTGCGCACGTTGTGCCGACCGCGCAGCCGCAGCGCCGCGGTACCGAGAACCCAAACGATCTCTCCCCGCGCGGTGCGCCAGCACAGCGTCGCCTCGCGCACGAAGGCGCTGTTCGGCAGGCCCGGATCGCGCAGCCCGAACCACAGCACCGGCGCGCGGCACACGCGTGCGAACGAGGCCGCCTCCGCGTCCTCGTGCGGCAGGATCGCCGCCGCGTCGGGCTCGAGCCGCTCGATCAACCACCGCTTCTCGCGCACGTAGGCGGCGAAGCTGCCGTGCCGGTCGAGGTGGTTGGGCGAGAGCTGCGTCACGATCCCGAGCCGCGGCGACAGGCGCACCCGCGCCTCGCGCGCGTCCTGGAGCTGGAAGCTCGAGAGCTCGAGCACGACCGCGCTGTCCGGCCCGATCCGCTCGAGCTGCGCGAGCAGCGGCCGTCCCATGTTGCCGCCGAGCACCACCTCGCGAGCGGCCGCGTGCTCGAGCATGGCGGCGATCCAGCGCGTCGTGGTCGTCTTGCCGTTCGAGCCGGTTACACACACCGGTCGGACCGGCAGCCGTTCGAGCGCGAGGTTCATCTCGGTGCACCACGGCAGCGCCCGGCGCAGCACCTCCCGGCGCACCGGCGCCGAGCGCGGCACCGCGGGCGAGAAGCAGACCGCATCGACCGCGCGCCAGTCGATGCCCTCGTGCCCGCCGAGCCGCCAGGTGACCGGCAGATCGGCGAGCGCCTCGCGGGCGAGCGCGAGCTGCTCGGCGGGCTTGCGATCGGTAACGAGCAGCCGCGCGCCGCGGGCGGCGAACCAGCGCGCCGCCGCGATCTGCCCGCCGAAGCGGCCTATGCCGACAAGCGCTACGGTGCGTCCGCGCCAGGCGGCGCCGGGGTGGGCTGCGGCGGCGGCAGCGCGAGCAGACGTCCCGCCGCGCGCGTCGTCTCCGCCCGCTCGACAAGCGGCTCGAGCGGCGCGGGACGACTCGGCTCGAGGGTGATGTGCACCTCCTTGCGGTCGAGGATCGTCCACGGCCACAGCACCTCCGTCACCAGGTCGAGCCCCGGCCAGGCGTACCACGGAGCGCGCAACCGCAGCGTGCGCGTCACCGCGCGGTAGCCCGGGGCCCGCACGTCGAGCCGCCGGGTGCCGTAGAACGAAAACGGCACCTGCACGGGGCTGCGACCGACCGACACGCCGTCGAGCAGCACGTGCGCACCCGCCGGCTCGGTCCGCACCCACAGCCGCCGCTCGATGCAGCCGCTCGCCACCACCAGCGCCGCGACGAACAGCAGCCACCGCAGCCCGGCGGCACGAGCCCCTGCGAACGATATCGGTCGATCGTGGCGACGGGTGCAGCGCCGCTGCATGCCGTGGGCCTCGAAAGGGGAAGGGGGAGCGGAGAGGTCGGGATTCGAACCCGAGGGACCGTTGCCGGTCCACCGCCTTAGCAAGGCGGCGCATTCGGCCGCTCTGCCACCTCTCCACCGGATTCGGCCGGTGATTCTAGCGAGGGGTATGCGCAGCGTCAATCGGACACATCACCGGCGGCGACGAGCCGGCTCGCCGGTGCGTGCAGCGTCGCCCCGGCACGCGCGCACAACAGCGTCACGTCGATCGCGCGGCCGTGCACCCGCCGGCGTGTCCCGTCGGCCGCGCGCAGCGTGAGTTCGCCGCGCAGCGCGCCGTCCGGCAACGCGGCGAGCCGACCCGCCTCGATCACCACACCGCTCGCCTGCAGCGCCGCGTGGGCGAGCGCGAGGGGATCGGAGCCGCCATCGCTCGGCTCGAGCCGCTCGCACAGCGCCGCCTCGACGATGCCGATGGGCAGCCACAGCGCGCGCGTCCGATCGCGGGTGCGCAGCTCGAGCCGACAGCGCTGCGTGCGCTCGTCGACCCACAGCCGCTCGATCCGCACCTCGCATTCGTTCTGCACGCCCCGTTCTCCTTCTGCACACCCCGTACCGCTCGCCGACGTCCGGTTCAGCCAGTTGGCCCCCAACAGCTTGCAACTTCGCTTGACAAGCGCCGAAGCGGGCCGCTACGATCGGCGGCCGCTCGGGCAGGAACGCGCGCGGGCCAGGACGTTCGCGCGAACCCGATTCCCTTTCGACACCACTTGCTCTTCGTTCCTGCGAGCACCACGGGTCGGCTGCCCCGGCGAGGCGGTCGCGGATTCGACAACGTTGTTCGCGCGCTGCAGCTGCAGGCGAGCGCGTCGTGCTGGAGCCGGCGATGGTACATTCCGCTCCCCCCTCGTGGTCCTCGGTTCTCGACTACGTGCGGGCGCACGTCAAGCCGCAGCAGTTCGAGACGTGGTTCACGGGGCTGCAGTGTCTCGTCATGCAGCCGGGCCAGGTGCGCATCGCAGCGCCCAACAAATTCTACCGCAACTGGATCGAGCGCCATTACCTGCCGCTTCTGCGCAACGCATGCGAGGAGGTGCTCGGTACCGAGGCCGCGCTCGAGTTCGTCGTGCTCGAGGACGCGAGCGCGATCGAGAACGACGCCACGATGCCGAGCCCTGCGACGGCGAGTGTCGCCACCGCGTCCGCGGCGGCCGCGGATACCGCAGCCATGCCGGCGCCCCCCGCGAACAAAGCCGCCGAGCCGCGTCCGGTCAACATCGGCGAGATTCCGCTCAACCCGCACTACACCTTCGACAACTTCGTGGTCGGGCCCTCGAACCGCCTCGCGCACGCCGCGGCACTCGCGGTGACCGAGAACCCCGCCACCGCGTACAACCCGCTGTTCGTGCACGGCGGGGTCGGGCTCGGCAAGTCGCACCTGCTGCAGGCGATCTGCCACCAGCTGCTCGCCCGCAACCGCGCGCTACGCTACGTCTACCTGTCGTGCGAGGCGTTCGTGAACGAGTACATCGCGGCGCTGCAGCGCGGCAACGTCGACGCCTTCCGGCAGCAGTACCGGCACGTCGACATGCTGCTGATCGACGACATCCACTTCCTCGCCTCCAAGAAGGCGCTGCAGGAGGAGTTCTTCCACACCTTCAACGCCCTGTACAACGCGCAGCGCCAGATCATTCTCTCGAGCGACTCGCCGCCGCACGAGATCCCCGAACTCGAGGACCGGCTGGTCTCGCGGTTCAAGTGGGGGCTCGTGGCCGAGGTCGAGCCGCCGCACTACGAGACGAAGGTGGCGATCATCCAGCGCAAGGCGCAGGCGCGCGGCAAGCGGCTGCCCGACGAGGTGGTGCACTTTCTCGCCGACCACCTCGACTCGAACATCCGCGAGCTCGAGGGGGCGGTGCTCAAGATCATCGTGCTCGCGAGCCTGCACAACCACCCCATCGACATCGAGCTGTGCAAGAGCGCGCTCAAGGAGCTCACCGGGCGCGCGAGCGACGTCAACATCGCGCAGATCATGAACACGGTGGCGACCCAGTACAACGTCAAGGTGGCCGATCTGCAGGGCAAGCGCCGCTCGAAGTCGATCGTGCTGCCGCGGCAGATCTGCATGTACCTCGCGCGGGAGCTCACCCCGATGTCGCTCGCCGAGATCGGCGGTCACGTGGGCGGTCGCGACCACACGACGGTCATGCACGCCAACGAGAAGATCCGCAAGCTGCGCGCATCCGACCCCGAGTTCGACCAGAAGATCGAACGGCTGATCCGCCAATTGCAGCGCGGCTGAGTTCGACCCCCTCCATCGCGTTCCCGCACCAGGCGCGCCGACGCCGTGTCGGTCGCCATCCACCCATGCAACGTGCGGTCGTCCCGATCCCCTCCCCCGCTCGTCCCCGGCTCGTCACCACCGTCGCCCGATCCCGTTTTGGAACTTCGATCGATTGGGGACAACCGGTCGAGAGCCGGGGGCGGAGCCGGTGCACGGGGGTCGAATTCCGAACCCGGTTTCGGCCCGCTCGCCTCCGCAGCCGAGTTGCGTCGACGCTCTCCCCGGCCATCCCCCGCTCGGCCGCCCCTTGCCCACAGCCTCGGTGTCGTCGCAATCGCTTCTGAATGCAGAGGTTGTGCTCGACCGAAGGAGGCTGCCCACCGTATCGAACGCGGTGAAGAGAGAAGAAGACGATTTGTTCATCTCTGTTGTTCAACCCCCAGCGTCCGATCTCCCCGCTGCGCTTTTCGTCACCCGCTCGCTCCGGTACAATCCACGGATTCGAATCGAGGTCGGGGAGAGGCGTCATGCGGCTGGTGTGCGATGGGACGGAGTTCGCGGGCAAGCTCGGTTCGGTGGCGGCGGTCGTTCCGACCCGCTCTCCGAAACCGGTGTTGAACAACGTGCTGCTGCGCCACGACGGCGAGCGGCTCGAGCTGTTCGCGACCGATCTCGAGATCGCCATGCAGGCCGAGCTCGAGCGCTTCGAGACCGAGCCGCAGCCCTGGCAGGCGCTGTTGCCGGCGGCGCAGGTGCTCTCGATCGTGCGGGAGATCGGCGCCGGGCAGCTCGAGCTCGAGGCGAGTGGCGAGCGGCTCGTGGTGCAGGGCGACGGCAGCCGCTTCGAGCTGCTCGCCGGCGATCCGGAGGAG
Organism: Planctomycetota bacterium; assembly: GCA_003694875.1. Taxonomy (GTDB): domain Bacteria; phylum Planctomycetota; class J058; order J103; family J103; genus J103. The sequence continues at coordinate 7,273 of RFJN01000032.1, forward strand.
TACCCGGCGTTCGAGGCCGAGGACGAGGGAGAGCCGGTCGCGCTCGAGGGCGAGGCCCTTGCGGGCATGCTGCGGCGGTGTCTGATCGCGGTCGCGGTCGACAGCCACGACTTCTCGCTCGAGGGGGTGCTGTTCGATCTGCGTCCGGAGCGACTGCGGCTCGTGGCGACCGACGGCAACCGCATGTCGCTGTGCGAGCACGTGTTCGAGACGCCGGTGGGGCTCGAGTCGGCGCGCGTGGTGCCGACCAAGGCGGCGACGCTGCTGCAGCGCATGGCCGACGGCGACGGGGAAGCGGTGTCGCTGCGGTTCGGGGCGCGCTGGCTCGTGGCCGAGCGCGGGCCGCTGCGCATGCGCGCACAGCTCGTGCAGGGCCGCTTCCCGCCCTACGAGCAGGTGGTGCCCACCGATCTCGCGCACACCGTCGCGTTCGAGCTGCAGCCGTTCGTCTCGGCGCTGCGGCGCGCCACGCTCGTGTCCGACAAGGAGAGCCACGCGGTGGCGTTGCGCTTCGGCCACGAGCTGCTGACGCTGCGCGGCGGCAGTCCGCAGCTCGGCCACAGCGAGGTGCAGCTTCCGATCGCGTACGAGGACGACCCGGTCGCGCTGCCGTTCAACGCGCGGCTGCTGCTCGACGCGCTGCGGGTGGTCTCGACCGATCGTGTCGAGTTCCACTTCGGCGACATCGGGCAGCCGGTGGTGCTCGAGGAGCCGGCGGCGGCGTTCCGCTACGTCGTGATGCCGCTCGAGCCCGACGTGGCCGCGCTGCCATGAGGCGCGCGCGTCCGGGGACGGGAGGACAGCCGCTCGGCGATCTGCTCTCGGGTCTGCTCGCGGGCCTGCCCTCCGAGGGGCTGGAACAGCTTGCGGCCTGCTGGCGGGAGGTGGCGGGCGAGGCGGTGGCGCGGCACACGCGCGTGCTCGGCTACCGCGCGGGCCAGCTCCGGGTGGCGGTCGAGGGAGCGGCGCTGCTCGGCGAACTCGAGGTGTTCGAGCGCAGTCGACTCGAGCGGGCGCTCGCCGACAGGCTTCCGGGCTTCCGGAAGCTGCGGCTCGTGGCGGGCGGAGCGTAGTGGAGCGAAGCATGGAACACGACGACGGCGGCAACGGGGAGCGGCACATGGGCACGGCAACGACGCAGACGGACTACGACGCCGATTCGATCCAGATCCTCGAGGGCATGGAGGCGGTCCGCAAGCGTCCCGCCATGTACATCGGGGACACGAGCCGGACGGGGCTGCACCACCTGGTGTTCGAGGTGGTGGACAACTCGATCGACGAGGCGCTCGCGGGCCGGTGCGACACGATCGAGGTCGTGCTCGGCGAGGACGGATCGTGCACCGTCGCCGACAACGGTGCCGGGATCCCGGTCAAGACGCACCCGAGCGCGGGCGTGTCCACGCTCGAGGTCGTCATGACGACGCTGCACGCTGGCGGCAAGTTCGAGCGCGAGGGGGATGCGGCCTACAAGGTGAGTGGCGGGCTGCACGGGGTGGGCGTCTCGTGCGTCAACGCGCTCAGCGAGTGGCTCGAGGCGGAGGTCTACCGCGACGGCTTCGTGTGGGCGCAGCGCTACGAGCGCGGGGTGGCTGTCACCCCGCTCGAGAAGCGCGGCAAGACCACCCACCACGGCACCCGCATCGCCTTCAAGCCCGATCCCGAGATCTTCGAGACGGTCGAGTTCGACTTCGACTACCTCGCCAACCGGCTGCGCCAGCTCGCCTTCCTCAACAAGGGGGTGACGATCCGGATCACCGACGAGCGCACGAGTCCGCCGCGCGAGGAGCGGTTCCACTACGCCGGCGGCATCGTGGCGTTCGTGCGCTATCTCGGCGAGGGCAAGCAGGTGCTGCACCCCGAGCCGATCTACCTCAGCGGACGCGACGAGGCGACGCGCACCGAGATGGAGGTCGCGTTCCAGTACAACGACGGCTTCCGCGAGCAGCTGTTCAGCTTCGTCAACAACATCCACACCATCAACGGCGGCACGCACGTCTCCGGCTTCCGCTCCGCGCTCACCCGCCAGTTCAACCGCTTCGCGCAGGAGATCCTGCGCGGCAAGGACCGCGAGCGGTTGCCGAGCGGCGAGGACTACCGCGAGGGGCTCACGTGCGTGCTCAGCGTCAAGGTGCCCGAGCCGCAATTCGAGGGCCAGACCAAGGGCAAGCTCGGCAACCGCGAGGTGGCGGGCGTGGTGGAGAGCCTCGTGAACGCGCAGCTCGCCACCTGGATCGAGGAGCACCCGGCCGAGGCGAAGGTGATCGTGCAGAAGGCGAGCCACGCCGCGCGGGTGCGCGAGGCGATGCGCAAGGCGCGCGACCTCGCCCGTCGCAAGGGCGCGCTGAGTTCGGGCGGGCTGCCGGGCAAGCTGTGGGACTGCAGCTCGCGCAAGGTCGAGGAGACCGAGATCTTCATCGTCGAGGGCGACAGCGCCGGCGGCAGCGCCAAGGCGGGCCGCGACCGGCGGTTCCAGGCGATCCTGCCGATCAAGGGCAAGATCCTCAACGTCGAGAAGGCCTCTCTCGACAAGCTGCTCGGGCACGACGAGATCAAGACGATCATCGCGGCGCTCGGCACCGGCTTCCACGACGACTTCGACGCCGAGAAGCTGCGCTACGGCAAGATCATCATCATGACCGACGCGGACGTGGACGGATCGCACATCCGGACGCTGCTGCTCACCTTCTTCTACCGGCACATGCAGCCACTGATCGAGTCGGGCCGGATCTTCGTCGCGCAACCGCCGCTGTACCGCATCAAGCGGCGCAAGCGGCAGATGTACGTGCTCGACGACGCGGAGCTGCGCGAGCGGTTGCTCGAGTTCGGAGCGGACGGATGTGTGCTCGAGGTGCTCGCGACGGGCGAACGCATCGAGGGCGAGCCGCTGCGCGAGCTGCTCGTGCTGCTCGCCGAACTCGAGGAGCACGCACGCTACGTGCAGAAGAAGGGGGTCGACTTCGAGCGCTATCTCGAGGCGCGCCGCCCCGATGGCTCCCTGCCCATGTATCGGATCCGCACCCGCGACGACGAGCGGTTTCTTCTCGACGACGAGCAGCTTGCCGACTACCTCGCCACGCTCGGCGAGGACGCGCTGCTGCTCGAGCCGGGCGACAGCCCGCCCGCCGATGGCAGCCCCTACTACTGGAAGACCGAGTTTCTCAACAAGCGCGAGATCGAGGTGACGCTCAACCACCTCGCGCAGCGCGGACTGCCGATCGAGCACTACTTCCGCGACGAGGAGCGCGGGCCCGCGTATCGGCTGCACGACGGCAAGCACGAGCACGAGGTGCACACGCTCATGGAGATCGTGCGGCGGGTGCGAGAGATCGGCCAGGAGGGGCTCGAGGTGCAGCGCTACAAGGGGCTCGGCGAGATGAACCCCGAGCAGCTGTGGGAGACCACCATGGACCCCGAGCGCCGCTCGCTGATCCGCATCCGGCACGTCGATGCCGCGCGGGCCGACAACATGTTCAGCGTGCTCATGGGCTCGGAGGTGGCGGTGCGTCGGCGCTTCATCGAGCGGCATGCGCTCGACGTGAAGGATCTCGACATCTGAGCGAGCGGGCAGCCGAAACGTGGCACGGCGGCGCCGGCCTGATCGGGCCGGTGCCGCCGTGCGCGCTGGGTCTCGGTGCCGGGTGGTGCGCCGACCGGTGCGGCCGCCGCCGGTACGATCAGGCCGCGGCGGGCTCGAAGTTCTCCACCATGAGGTCCCACTCGAGCTTGGCCGCTCCGAAGGTGACGAGCACGATCGCGGTGAGCGGAAGCGCGACCCCGCCGCCGCTTCCCATGCGCACCGCCATGAGGCTCACCACGATCATGGCCGCTGCGCCGAACAGGGCGAAGCTCACGATGCGCGCCCAGTTCTTCTCCTTGATCACGAACACACCCACCACGATCATGCCGATCCCGAGGATCAGCGCCGGGCCGTAGCGGGCGAAGCGACCGAGCACCGACTTCATGCGCCGGCCCTGCATGCTGAGCTGGCGCGCGG
>RFJN01000303.1 GCA_003694875.1 Planctomycetota bacterium
CACGGCCGCGCCCGACGCCTACTCCTCGCGTCCGCCCGTCCAGACGAGCACGTACGCGTGCGGCTCGGGTCCGGAGAGCGCGGTCGGATCGATCACCGCGGCTCGCAGCCAGCGCGTGCCGAACTCGCCCACCCGGCAGCCGCGCTCGGCGTAGCCCACGTCCGGCGTTGCGCGATCCGGCGCGTCGTCGGTCAGCGCCCCGAGCAGTGCCGTGAGCGCGCGCGCTCCCTCGAGCAGCGCCGTACCGCTGCGCGTTCCGAGCCAGCGCGCACGCAGCGTGCCCTTCGGCGCGAAGCCCGTGCAACCGGGCTGCGCCGGCGGGATCGCACGATCGAGCGCGGCGTACACCGCCGCGCGCGTGCGCTGCCCGCCCGAGCCGTTGCCCGCCCAGAAGCGCAGACCGTGCGGCGAGCGCAGCTCGTAGATCGCGAACTGCACCGGCACGCCCGCGGGCACGGCCGGCGGGGTGTCGAGCGCGAGCAGCCGGCGCGCGAGCCGCGCGAGCCGCTCCTCGCCGGCACGCGGCGCGCCCCGCTGCACGAGCACGATCCGCCGCGCCTCGAGATCGACGGGCCCGCCCACGCCCTCGCCGCGCAGATCGAATCGCTCCGGAAGCGGACTCGCGATCGCAGCGGCGGGCTGTGCGGGCACCGGACGTCCACCCACCTCGGCCGCAGCGAGCACAAACCGCTCGCGCTGCCCGCTCGCCGCTCGCTCCCACAGCACCGGTCCGATCCCGGGCGCGAGCGCGAGGCGCACGAGCGGCACGTCGCCGCACGACGGCGCAGCGCCCTGGCGCTCGATCACGACGCAGTCGCGAAAGCGACCGAGCGGGGTGTCGATCTCGGCGGCGCGATCGCGCACCCGCCAGGCACTCGCGTCGAGACACCGCCAGCCCGGCAGCGCCATGGAGAACCGATCGGCTCCCAGATCGAGCCACGGCAGCGCGCGCCGCGCCACCGGCTCCCACACGTAGATGCGGCCCGTGCGCGGGCTCGCCCACAGCCACAGCCGGCCGAGCGGTCCGTCGAGCGCCGACCAGCCACCCGAGCGCGCGACCACGCGCAGGACGAGATCGCCCGCGAGTCCGCTCTCGCTCTCGAGCACCCAGCGCCCACCCGGATCGAGCGGCCAGAGATCACGCGCCGGCGCGGCCGCGGCCGCACCGTGGCCCAACGTGCACACGAGCAGCGACACCGACAACAACAGACGTCCGGACATGGCCCCTCCGAGCGGAACGAACAACCGGTCGCCCGATGCTACCCGACAGGTCAACCCGCCCCGCCCCCCAGCGGCCGCTTGCGCGGCACCCCGACGCGGCGCGGGTAGCGGGCCGGGGTGGGGCGAAGCTTGGGCACGCGCACGAAGCACAGCGAGCGACCGGGCACCGCACTCAGCAGCGACGGAGGCGCGCCGCCGCCGAGTTGCTCGAGCGCGGTGGCGCTCGCGGCGATCTCCTCGCGCGCCCGCGGCCCCTTCCAGGCGGGCAGGGCGCCGCCGGGGCGCACGAGCGGCAGCGCGTACTCGAGCAGCACCGGCAGCGGCGCGAGCGCGCGCGCGGTGGCGAGATCGAACCGCTCGCGGCGTGCCGGATCGTGGCCGAAGCGTTCGGCACGCTCGCAGACCACCTCGACGCTGTCCTCGAGCCCGAGCGCCCGGATCGTCTCGCGCAGGAACGCGCACTTCTTGCCGACCGACTCGAGCAGCGTCCAGCGCGGCGGCTGCCGGTCGCGCCAGCCGCGGTGGGCGGGCAGCGCGATCGCGAGCGGGAGCGCGGGCAGCCCCGCTCCGCTGCCGAGATCGACGATCGTGTCCGGCAGCGGGTGCGGTTCGAGCGCGGCCGCCGCCTCGAGCGCGTCCAGCACGTGCAGCTCGAGCGCCTCGGCCGGGTCCGTGATGCGGGTGAGCGCGGTGCGGCGCGCCCCCTCGGCGATCCGGGCGAGCAGCGCCTCGATCCGCTCCCGCTCGGCGGGCCCGAGCGCGTAGCCGAGCGCGCGCGCGCGGGCCTCGAACGCCTCCCAGTCTGCCCCCGCCACGGCTCAGCGCAGCCGATCGATCAGGTTGAGCAGCAGCGTCAGCACGGCCGAGACGAGCAGCATCGAGGTGATCGGGACCCAGAGCGAGAAGCCGTCGCGCTCGATGTGGACGTCGCCTGGAAGCCGCCCGAACCAGCCGAACAGCCACGGCGCGAGCCGCAGCAGCAACCCGAGCACGAGCAGCGCGAGTCCGATCCCGATCAGCACGTTGCCGAGCTTCATGTCGTGCCGCCACCGCCTGTCCGCACCCGGCGGCAGCATAGCGCGCGCGCCGCCGGGAGGGAATACCGCCCCCGCCGCTCGCCGTAGCGCCGGTGCAGACCGCGGCGCCGCGCGATTGACCGACGCGGCGCCGAGGGCTACGATCCGCCGGTTCCGGGAGAACGCGTCCCATGATCCACAGACCGAGCTCGAGGACAGCGACACGGTGCGCCCGGCACCGGGGTGCACGCAACACCGCGCGCCGGTGGTCGTCTGGCGCAATCGCGCTGCTGCTCGGGGTGTGCGCGCTCGCCGCAGCGGCGAGTGCGCAGGACGCTCCGCGCCCCGAGGACGTGGTGCAGATCGAGGCACCCGCGCGCCAGCGCGTGCCCGCCGGTACCGAGGCCCGGCTGCGCTTCGCGCTGCAGTTCGCCCCCGGCTGGCACGCCTACGCGCCGGGCCAGCACGAC
>RFJN01000304.1 GCA_003694875.1 Planctomycetota bacterium
CTCGAACTTGGCGGACGACGCGTCCGGTGCACCGGTCGTTACCGCGAGCTTCCCGGGTTGGTCCCCGGCGTCGTCGCGCAGTCGCTCGAGGTCCTGGCTCCCCGACGCTCCGACGCCGCGAGCGTTGCACCACGAACTCCCGGACGGGCGAAGGACTGGGGTGACGAGCCCTACGCCGGCCCCGCAGAGATGACGTGGTTTGCGGTTTGCAAGGGGTGGCCCCGAGGCTGTTTCCGCCGCAATGATCGAAGCGGCCTGCAGTGGGGCTTCCCGCCCGCCGACCACGATATCGTTTCCCGCTTGCAACACCAGATCGGCGATTGGGAACGCGTCCAGAAGGCCATCGTGGCGAATGGCAACACCGAACCGATTCGCCTCGCACAGCCCATCGCGGTGCACGCTATCTGGGACGGCAACTACCTCGAAGTCCACCCGCCCCTGTGACGCCGTCCCCCCCACGGCGCTGTGGCCGCCGCCCGCGCCCGGGCCGCGGCCCGGCGCTTCGCGCGCGGGTTGACGGCCCGCCGATGCACGCCTCCCGCGGCGGGCCCTACTCCCCGCCGAGCAGCCCGCGCAGCACGCGCTTGCCCTTCTCCTCGATCCCGCCCGCGGGCTCTGCCCCCTTCGGTTTGGACGTCGCGTCCTCGCCGTTGCCGGACTTCGCACCGCCCACCCCGAGCAGCGCGCCCGCCGCCTGCTGCACCCGGCGCCCGGTCTCGGTCGCACCGAGCTTGTGCGCGGCCTCGCCGGCGCGTTCGCGCGCGATCGCCTCGAGGCGTGCGGCCTGCTTCGCGGCGAAGCGTTTCGCCCCCTCGGTGAGCAGCCGCTGTAGCGTGTCGCCGGTCTCGACCTGTGGCGCGTAGACCGAGCCGAAGACGTGCAGGTCGGCGAGTTCGATCGTCTTCACCTCGCGCAGCGCCTCGACGAGCCGGCGCGCGTCGAGCCCCGCGATCGTGGTGGTCGACGGATCGCGCAGCGACACGTTCAGCCGGTCGAGCAGCAGCCACGGCCTCCAGTCGATCTCGAAGTTCTCGAACCGCAGCGGCAGCTTGAGGTCGACCGTGCTGCCGGGTCCGAAGCGGATCGGCAGCGAATCGTGCACGAGCGGATCGAGCCGATCGAGCGGCAGCCGCCGCGCCTCGATCTCGATCGTGCAGCGCTGCCCGCCGGGCGCGAGTGCGAGCTCGCCCGCCGCGTGGACCACCGCCTCGGGCTGTTCGGCGAACCGGCCCTCGAGTTCGATCTCGATCGGTCCCGTCGTCCACGGATCGGTGGAGACGTTGGCGAGCCGTAGCTTCGTGTCGACGAGGTGCAGCGGCTCGGCGCCGTCCGCCCCGCGGTCCACGATCTCGATCTCGGCGTCGCGACACACCATCTCGCGAATCCACAGCGCCGGCGTCCGCGCGCGCACGTACCGAGCGCGCCCCGATGGGTCCATGCGGCCGGCCTCGCGACGCTCGCGCTGCTGCTCGCGCTCGCGCTCGCGCTCGGCGAGCCAGCGCTGCACCTTGTGCAGCCACTGCTTCACGCTGTCGACCATGTCGCGCTTGCGCGCGATCTCCTCGAGCTTGCGCCGCCACTGCTCGAGCGTCATGTCCTCGGGTCGGCTCTCGGGGCTGCCCCCGGGCGTCTCGGGCTCGATCACGGGGGGTGGGGTCGGCGGCGGCTGCTGTCCGAGGGTGATCGAACCGTCGCGCTGCCGGGTGAGCTTGCCGCGGGGACGCGCGAGCTCGAGCCGGTCGATCACCACCCGGCCGCGCAGCAGCATGGCGAGATCGAGATCGGCCACCGCCTCGTCGGCGGCGAACAGCTCGTCGTCGCCGCGCGCGGGGTCGGTCGCGCGGATCCGCTCGAGCGTGAGCCGGCCGGCGAACGGATCGAGCCGGGCCCCTTCGAGCTGCACCCGGGCGTCGAGCAGCGCGGAGCCGCCGCGCTCGACGAGCTGCCGCGCCACGGCGTCCTTGAAGACATACAGCAGCGCGAGCGGGAGCACGATCAGCACGAGCAGCACCGACCAGCGCACCAGCCCCTTGCGCCGCCGCGGCCTGTCCGGCGTGGTCTCCTGCGGCTGCGAACCCGCGGGGGGCGGGGTCTGCTGCGGCGTCTGTGTCTCGTCGCGTCCGGTCATGTGCGTCACCCCGCCACCAGGCCCAGCAGTCGGAACACCCAGAACTTCTTCAGCCAGCGCACCACGCGATAGCGCTCGAGCCGCGGCGCACCGCGGGTGCGGAACCACACCACGAAGCGCACAAACGGCAGCCACAGCGCGGCCGAGAGCACGAGCCCCGCCACGAGTCCGCCCATGGCCACGTAGCGGTCGAGGCCGAACAGCGCGATCACGGGCAGATCGAGCACCGTCGCCCAGAGGCGGTGCAGGAACGTGAGACGCTCGAGCACGATGAAGCCGAGCTGTTCGAGCCAGCCGGTGCCGAGCGCCATGACGAGCAGCTTGGTCAGTCCGAACGAGGTGAGCGTCATGCCGATGCCGGCGCGCGTGACGAGCAGCAGCACGACGAACACGAGCGTGAACGGCTCGGTGAGCCCCTGCGGCACGAGCCCCATGCACAGCCCGAGGCTGAAGCCGAAGGCGAGGTGACGCGGATCGCGGCTGCCCGCGAACGCGAGATAGAGCTTGCGCAGGATCTTGAGCACGGTGAACACGGACACGCCCCTCCCTGCCGTCCGCGCATGCGGCGGCGCGTGCGCCACGCTAGCGCGACACCGCACCCTCCGTCAACCGGGCACGGGCGGCACACC
>RFJN01000305.1 GCA_003694875.1 Planctomycetota bacterium
CTGTCTGGAAACGATCCCGTCGCGAGAGATTCGGCTGGCGCCGACTGGCGAGGAGCGAGGTTCGAAGACGCCGGAGGCGTACGGAAGTACGTCGAGGACGGCTTCGGTTCTCGCGACGACGCAAGTCGGTGATCAGCCGGAGATCGCAGCAGGGAGCGTTTCCAGACAGAGCCTAGTGGAGCACGCGCCACGGTGTCAATCGCGACCGACCGCGCCCCTGGCGTTGCAATCGGTGCCCGCAGCCCGACAATCCGGTCGTTCGCGATCTTCGGGGAGGCGAAGGCCGGTGCGACCGTCGCGTGCGATGCCGCGACTCGTTGCCCTCGCAGCGGGCCTGCTCGCGGCGAGTGCCCTCGCGGGGCCCCGGACGGCCCGGGCGCAGCCGACCGCCGCGCAACGCGCGGTGCTCGAGATCGTGTTCGGCGGCGGACGCGGGGGGCGGCTCGGCGACGTGGATGCGCGGCGCGGCGGCTCGCTCGCCCGCGAACTCACCCTGCGCCGCCGCCTCATGGCGGCGCCCCTCGCCCCGAGCGGCGCCGCGGCGGTGCGGATCGGGCTCGATCTCGGCGACACGCTGTTTCCCGCCCCCGCCTCGCGCGCCGACCGCGGGCGCACGATCCTCGAGACGCTGCAGCGCGCCGGCTGCGACGCGCTCGTGGTGGGCCCGCGCGATCTCGCGCTCGGGATCGAGCCGCTGAGTGCGGCCACTCGCTGGCCGCGCGCTCCGCAGCTTCTGAGCGCGAGCCTGCGGGACGCGCCCTCCAACACGCTGCTGTTCCCGCCCTACCTCATCACCGGTGCGGGCGGTCTGCGCGTCGCCGTGATCGGACTCACCCGCCGCGAGGTGCTCGCGCAGGCGCCGGCGCGGGTGGGACCGCGGCTGCGGGTGCTCGAGGAGATCGAGGCGGCGCGCGCCGCGCTCGCCGAACTCGAACGCGTTGCCGCGGCCGACGTCGTCGTGTGCGCCGGCAACTTCCCGCCCGAGCGCGGCCGGACGCTCGCACATGCCCTGCCGCGGCTCGACGCCGTGCTCGCCGCCGCCACCGGCCCGCTGCCGTCGGTGCGCGCCGCCTCGTGGCTGCTGCCGGAGGGCCGGGACCCGAACCGCCCCACCGCGCTCGTGCTCCACCCGCCGGGCGAGGCGCTCGGGCTGTCGGTGCTGCGGCTCGAGCTGCGCCGGGCGGCCGCGACGCGACGCTGGCGGATCGTGGCCGCGCGGCTGCTCACCCTGCCTCTCGACGCGAGCGTGCCCGAGGACCGGGCGCTCGCGCGCCGGATCGCCACCCTCGAACGCCGCAGCCGCCCGCGCAGCGAACCGGTCTGGATCCCGCGGTTCGCCGACCGCTTTCCCGGCACGCTGCGCCCGGACGACTTCGCCCGCCTCGTGGCCTCGATCCTGCGCGAGAAGACAGGCGCCGAGCTGGCGGTGCTGCACGAGCGGCTGTTCGATCCCGCAGCGTTCGCCGAACTGGCGCGCGAGCGCGATCTGCGCCTGTCGCTGCTCGAGCGGCTGCTGCGCTACGACGACGCGGTCACACTCGCGCGCCTGCAGGGCCGGGACCTGCTCGCGCTGCTCGAGCGCGCCCGGCGCGGCGCACCGCTCGTGATCGTGGGCGCCTCGAGGGGCGAGCGCGGACGCCACCTCGTGCAGGGCCGACCGGTGGAGCCGGGGGCGTGGTACGACGTGGTCACGAGCGACTTCCTGGCGTCCGAGCGCAGCCCCGTGCCCGAGCTGAAGCGGCTGCGCGACGCACGCCGCCGTTTCGCGATCGGCCGCCACCTGCGGCTGCGGCCCGCGAGCGGACCGCGGGCGATCCGCGTGCCGGTGCGCAAGCTCGTCGAGTGGGTGTTCGACACCGAGCTGCGCGGGCCGCCCGCGGCGGGACGCGAGGCGCTCGAGCGCTACCGGCGGCTCGCCGACAAGCGACGCGCGGCGTGGGAGCTGCGCTTCGACAACCTGCGGATCACGTTCACCGGGGTGGGGGCGCGGCACGACCCGGGGTTCGAGGCGGTGCGCGACAAGCGCGCGAACGCGCAGCGGCAGATCGCGTTCAGCGGTGCGGGCCGCATCCAGCTCACGCGCTATGGCGGCATGACCACCACCTCGTGGCGCGTCGACATGCGCTACACGCGCGTGAAGGTCTCGGGCGAGAAGTCGCGCGCGTCCGAGGACGACCTGCGCTTTCGCGGCGATCTCAGCCCCGTGCTGCTGTCGTTTCGCCTGCCCGGGCTGCCGGTCGATCTCGCCCCGCTCGGCTCGGCGGAGTTCGATACCGAGTTCGAGAAGCCCGAGACCCCCGACGCCCACCGCCAGAAGGAGGCGTTTCTCACCTTCGGGATCCAGACCCCGTATCCGCAGCACGGGCTCGAGCAGCTGCGGCTCGGCACCTTCGTGTCCTACCAGTTCACCGATCCGGACAACGACCGGTGGAAGGGCGGGTTCGAGTTCGAGGGGCGGCACCGGCGGCGCTGGGCGCGCAACCTCGAGGTCTCGCTCGGGGTGCGCGCGCGCTGGTTCCCCTTCGACCAGCAACCGGCACGGGGCGATCTGACCTGGTTCGTGGAACCGCAGGTCGTCACCACCCTGCCGCTGATCGAGCAGCTTCGCTTCGTCTTCGAGGTCAACGGCTTCCTGTTCAAGGAGCGGCACACCGCGCGCGTGGGCTCGCAGTACGCGATCGCCTTCGGGGTGAGCTTCAGCCGGCTGTGGCGGCTCGGGCGCGACCCGCTGCTGCCGACGCTCAGATGATCACCCGCACCCCGCCGAACTCGGCGAGGTTGTGCGGGAAGCGCTCGCCGGGCGCGCCGATGAACATGTAGTTCTTGGGCACCTGGAACTGCTTCGAGAGCCGGTCGACGAGTTCGGGGCTGAAGGTTCCCTTGATCTTGACGAACTCGATGTCGATCTCGGGATAGACGCGGTCGAGGTACTCCACGTCCGCCTGCAGCCGCTCGGGGATCTCCTTCTCGTCGCGATAGACGTGCACGATCTTGACGCGCTTGGTCTCCTCGTTGGCGCGCACGTACAGCATCGCGCGGTTGAGGTTCGAGACGTCGTCGCCGCGGGTGAAGAAGATGATCCCGAGGCTGTTGATCTCGTCGATCTTGTCGAGCAGCGCGTTGCGCCACCGCCGGGTGACCGCGTTGATCCGCTGCATGAGCCCCTCGATGATCGCAAGACCGAGCTTGAGCACGCGCGTGCGGATGAACATGAAGCCGATCACCGTCATGGTGGGCAGGAAGTACATGAGGAAGAAGCCCGGGTAGGCGGGGTCGGCGATCACGTTGACGACGATGCCGGCGAGCACCGCCACGAGTGCTGTGATCACCGCCGCCCAGCTCGCCTTGACGTCGCGCTTGAGCCGGCTGCGGTAGATCTTCATGAGAATGTTGCCGGTGGCGAACAGCGCCATGACGCCGAGGAAGGCGATCGTGTACACACCGCCGAGCACGCGCACATCCCCGCCGGTCACCCACGCGATCGAGGTGCACAGCAGAAAGAAGCCGAAGATGATCCGCCCGTTGGTGCCGCGGCGGTTCTCCTTGAGCAGCGCCTGCGGCAGACACCGGTCGAGCGCCATGCGGCGCACGAGCCCCGTCACGCCCACGTACGAGGTGAGCACGGCACCGGAGAGCACGAGCGTGGCGTCCACGATCACGAGCGTCTTGAGCCCGCCCCACACGAGCCCGCGTCCGCCCTCGTGCGCCCCCGCCTGCGCCATGACCGCGAGCAGCTGCTCGGAGTTCTCCTTGGCGGTGATCACCTCGAGCGGCAGCACCCCGAGCGCGAGCAGCGCGATCAGCGGGTTGAAGACCGAGACCGCGACCCACATGTTGCGCAGCGTCTTGACGAAGACCCCGGGCTGCTGCTCCTCGACGAAATTGGCCGAGCTCTCGAAGCCCGAGATCCCGAGCAGTCCGGTGCCGAATCCGAACACCAGCGCCCCGAGGATCGTGCCCCAGTCGGCCTCGGCCAGCGGCACGAAGCCCTCGATGTGGCCGTGCGCGCCGCCGATCGGAATCCGAAGATTGCGCTCGAGCACCGCGAGCGCGTCCGAACCCCAGCCCGGATCGGTCACCACGAAGTAGCCCGCCACGAGCACGAGCGAGACGAGCGTCGCCATGTGCAGGATGAAGATCCCGAGCGCGACCGCGGCCGACTCCGAGATCCCCTGGCGCACGAGCACCGCGAAGAGGAAGAGCAGCACGAC
>RFJN01000306.1 GCA_003694875.1 Planctomycetota bacterium
CTACCAGTCGCTCGGACTGCCCACCGACATGTTCCCCGTGCTGTTCGCGATCCCGCGCACCGCGGGCTGGCTCGCGCAGTGGCTCGAGATGATCAACGACCCCGAGCAGAAGATCGCCCGCCCGCGCCAGATCTATCTCGGCCCCGGCGAGCGTCCCTACGTGCCGCTCGAAGAGCGCGGCTGATCGCACGGGCACCGGCCGGCTCGTCCCGTTTCGGGTTCGTTTCGGACCGCGGTGCGACGCAACGAACTCCCACCGGCGGTGGCACCCCGAGGGTGCCGCCGCCGATTGCGTTTGCAACGTGTCTTGTGGGAACGGCTTGCGGCGGTGCCCGGTCGGCGGCCGAGCGGCTCTGTCCGTCACGTGATTTGCAGTGACAGGCGGCGGACGGGTGCGTGAACGAAACGCAACCGGTGGCGGAGGCGAGCACGCGATGCAGGGTCCGGTGCGGTGGCGACGATCGGTGGGGCGGTGCGCGGTGGCGGGGGCGTTGTCGCTGCTTGTGGCGTGCGGCGGCGGCGGTGGAGGTGGCGGCGGTTCGTCGAGTGCAAGCTCGAGTTCCGGCGCCGGCAGCGGCGCGTCGAACTTCACCGGCACCGACGTGACCCCGCCCGCGCTGACGGCGGATCCGGCCACCGGGCCCGGCGCCATGCTCACCGGGCCCGGCCCGGTACGGCTGCGCGGCACGATCGTCGACGCCGAGAGCGGGCCCGACCAGGTGACGGTCAACGGGAGTCCGGCGACGATCTCGGGCTCGCAGTGGGAGGTGCAGCTTCCGCTCGCGCCGGGCACCGCCTACATCGAGGTGGTGGGCCGCGATGTCGCCGGCAACGAGAGCCGGCTCGGCTACAGCGTGATCTACGCCGACCGGCTGCTCGACGCGACGCAGCCGGTGGCCGACGCCGCCATGGTGCGGCTTGCGGCAAGCGGCTTCGCCACGCTGTCGCAGGCCGCCTCGGCGGCGTTCAACAGCGCCTCGCTCGCGCAGAACCAGATCGGCAAGCAGGTGCAGTTCACGCTCTTCGGCCAGCAGCAGACCGCCACGCTTCGGCAGGCGAGCTACGGCCAGGCCACGATCTCGCTCTCGCCGAGCGCTACCGGTTTTCACGCCTCGGTCTCGATCCCCGATCCGCGCGTGGTCGTGGACACGAGCGCGTTCGGTAACGGGGTGACACTCGAGGCGGATCGGGCCGACGTCGATACCACCGTGTTCGTCGATCTGCCCCCGGGCGGGGGCTACAGCGCCCTGGTGCAGTCGGTCTCGGTCACGCTCGTCAATCCGCGTTCGAACAACGTGTTCATCACGCTCGCGATCCAGACGCAGCTGATCGAGAGCGCGGTCGAGGACATGATCCGGCGCGAGCTGCCTGGTGCGATCACGAGCGGGCTGCAGCAGCTGTTTGCGGCGCACGGCTTCCAGGTGCTCGGCACCACGCTCACCGCCACGATCGAGCCGACCGCGTTGCGCTACAGCGCCGCCGCCTTCGAGGCGGTCTTCGACGCCAACCTCACCAGCGCGGCGACCGGCAGCGCGCGGCAGCCGAACGGGGCGCCGGCCGGCTCCTTCACGCGTCGCAGCTCGAGCGGCTCGTCGCTGCCGGTGGTGGTCAACGACACCCACGACGTGTACCTGTGGCTGAGCGAGGACGCGGTCGACCGCGCGCTGTACGCCGTGTGGGAGTCGGGTCTGCTCGACCTCACGATCGACCGGGCGTTCCTGCAGCAGCTCGGCCTGCCGCAGCTTCCGGTCAACGTGCTCGACGGCCGGATCCTCGCGCTCTTCTTCCCGCAGCTCTCCGCCATGCTGCCACCGAGCGGACCGGTGCCGATCGCGCTGCGGCTGCAGCCGGCGCTGCCGCCCACGCTGCTTCTGCAGCCGGCCTCGGCCGCGGCGGGCTTCGACGCCGCGTTCGGAGAACTCCGGCTTGCGGTGGCCATGGACTTCGGGACGGGCTACACCGACGTGCTCGCGCTCGACGTGCACGCGCGGCTCGACGCCACGGCGGCGGTGCGCAACCAGGCGCTGCAGTTGCAGCTCGGCAACCAGCTGCAGCTGCACTACCGGATCGGCAGCAACCCCTTCGGATTCAACCCGCCCGACATCTCGCGCTTCATCAACACCGCGCTTCCGCAGCTCGGCAACCTGCTCAACGCGGTGATCCCGCCGCTGCCGATCCCGGCGCTGCCCGCGGTGTATGGGGTGCAGCCGCACAACCTCGACCTGCGCACCGACGGCGCGGCCGGCGACTATCTCAACCTGCGCGCCGATCTCTGAGGCGGCCGCGGGGCGCGGGGAGGCGACGAGCGGCGCGGTGCGGGTGAAGACGGCGTTGCGGGTGGTGCAAAGGCTTGTTGTGCAAGGGGTTGGTGCGGGCGGGGGTAAACCCCGCCCCTACGGGTGGGCGGGGCGCCGATCCCCTTGCGCCGGTGCCTGCGGCGGGCGGTCTGTCGGTCCCATCTTCCGGGGTTTCGAAGCAACCATCGTCCAGAACCGGCGCCGTCGCCGTCAATGGGACGGCAGCGCCTCAAGGTCACGGGCACTACGCGGCCACCCTACCAAGGTGCATGACGAGGCGACGCGCAAAGAAGTCGAGGGCGCAACGCACCGTACGCTCCGTGTTTCGTAAACCGCACACCTGCCCACCTGGACCATGGAAGACTTCGCA
>RFJN01000307.1 GCA_003694875.1 Planctomycetota bacterium
TAGGAGACGGGCGCGTCGGTGCGGTTGGTGATCTTGATCTGCACGCTGTTGGCCACCTCGCCGTCGGGCAGCACGGCGAAGGGGGTGCCGAGGTTGCGCTGCACGAAGATGTCGGCGTACTCCTTGGAACGCAGCGTGCTGAAGAACAGCGCGGCGATGATCGCGATCAGGATGGGATAGATCACCACCCGCGGTCGCAGCAGCCGCACCGGCTCGCCCTCGAAGCGCGCCTGGAAGTCGTAGCGCACGAGCCCCCGCGGCTTGCCGATCTTGTCCATCACCGCATCGCAGGCGTCGATGCACTGCGCACATCCGATGCACTCGAGCTGCAGCCCGTCGCGGATGTCGATCCCCGTCGGGCAGGTGGTCACGCACTTGCGGCAATCGATGCAGTCGCCCTGGTGCGAGAGCGTCGGCAGCAGCTTTGCCCCTCCCTCGGTCCGCTCGCGCCGCAGCTTGCCGCGGGGCTCGCCCCGCAGCGCGTCGTAGCCGATCACGAGCGATCCCTTGTCGAGCAGCGTCGACTGCAGCCGTCCGTAGGGACACAGGATCACGCACAGCTGTTCGCGAAAGTAGACGAAGTCGAACATCATGGCGCCGGTGGTGGCGGCCATGACGAGAAACGACAGCGGGTGCTCGAGCGGCGAGCGCCGCACCCAGTGCAGCAGGTTGTCCACCCCCACGAAGTAGGCGAGGAAGGTGTGGGCGAGGAACATGCTCACGAGCAGGTAGCTCGCGTACATCCCGAACTGGCGCCAGCCGGTGAGGGGGCGGCGGGGTCGGCCGCCGCGGCCGGCGGTGCCGGAGAACAGGCGCTCGAGCGGCCGATAGACGAACTCGAGGTAGACCGTCTGCGGACACGCCCAGCCACACCAGATGCGGCCCACGAGCGCGGTGACCCAGAAGACGGTCAACACCAGTCCGATCAGGAGCAGCGCGAGCAGGAACGTGTCGGTCGGCAGGAACACGTGGCCGAAGATCGTGAAGCGGCGGTGCACGATGTCGAGCAGCAGCAGCGGTCGACCGTGCACGCGCAGGTACGGCACGATCGTGAAGATCGCGATCAGGATCCAGGCCACCACGCGTCGTCGCCGCCAGAAGCGGCCCTTCGAGAGCCGCGGCGTGAGGTGGCGGTGCGCCCCCTCCCGCCCGAGCGTGGACAGCCGGCCGTCGTCGGTGCGTCGCGTCTCGGTCTTCGTCATGCCAACCACCCTCAGGTTGTCCGAACGCCCCCCCGCAGCGCACCGACGTCACCGCCCCGGCCTCGGCCGGCGGCGCCGCCGGTTCCGGCGCCCCTGCGCGCTCTGTTCCCGCTACCTTGCGGCCATCATGACCCGGCGCCGCCGCCCTCGCCATCGCGTGCCCCGGTGTCGGCGCTCGGCCACGGGGGGATGCGCTGCCCCTCCTCGCCCCGCGGGCCGGTGAGGTTCTTGCCGCGCAGCGAGGCGACATAGGCCGCCACGTACACGATGTCGTTCGGTCGCAACACCTTCTTCCACGACGGCATGGCGCCGCCGCCAGCCCCCTCGGCGATCACGTGCGGAATGTCGGCGAGGGTGCGCACGTTCTTGTAGGCGTCGTCGGTCAGGTTGGGGCCCACGAGCCCCTGGCCTTCGGGGCCGTGGCACGAGGCGCAATAGGTCTTGAAGACCGCCTGCCCGCTCTTGAGCGCCTCGGGATCCTGCATGAGACGCAGCAGCGTGGGCTCGTCCATGGCGAGCTGCCCCGCGCTCGCCGCCTTCTCCTCGTACGCCTTCTCGGCCCGCGCGTAGAGCTCGGCCACCGAGGGGGCGAGGTGGAAGACGTGGTAGACGAGGAAGTACACGATCCCGAACACGACCGTGCCCCAGAAGATGAAGTTGAGCCACAGCGGCGACGGGTTGTCGAACTCCCGGATCCCGTCGTAGTCGTGGTCGGTGATCGGTTCGTCGGGAAGCAGTTCGTCGGGCGTCGGTGCCGCATTCGCTTCAGCCATGGGTGGCAACCCCCTCCTGCCGTGGTTCGCCGCCCGGCCCGGTGCGGGGCTCGACCGGCTCGTCCTCGAGCGGAATCCGTGCGTGGCGATCCATCGTCTGCTGCGAGCTGCGCCAGACGCGAACGCAGATCGCCACGAACGCGACGAAGAAGATCAGGAGCGCGAACTCGGCCCAGATCGTGGTCCCGGAACGCGCCACCAGTTCCCGCAGCATCTCAGCGGCCCTCCGAACCGGCGCCGGTCTCGCCGCCGGCCGCGCCCATGCCCGGCCCCTTCGGCGCCGGCTTGAACAGGTCGGTGCCGAGCCGCTGCAGGTAGGCGATCAGCGCCACGACCTCCTTGTCCTCGAGCCCCTTCGGACCGTTCTGCCGCTCGATGTCCTCGGCGATCTTGCGCGCCTGCGCCTTCGCCATGGCGATCCCGTCCGTCAATTCGCGACCGTACGGCACACCGAGCTTCGCCATGGCGTGAATGCGCGCGGGGATCGAGGCGAAGTCGGCCTTCGTCTCGAGCAACCAGTGGTAGTTCGGCATGAGGGTGCCCTTGCTGATCTTCGCGGGATCCTGGAAATGCAGCGCGTGCCACAGGTTCGAGCGCTTGCCGCCCTCGCGGGCGAGGTCGGGCCCGATCCGTCGCGATCCCCACTGGAACGGCCGGTCGTAGATGAACTCGCCCGGCTTGCTGTACTCGCCGTAGCGGATCGTCTCGGCCAGCATGGGGCGGATCATCTGCGAGTGGCAGTTGTAGCAGCCCTCGGAGACGTAGATGTCGCGCCCGAGCAACTCGAGCGGGGTGTAGGGCTGCACGCTCGCGATCGTGGGCACGTTCGAGCGGATCACGAAGGTGGGCACCGCCTCGAACACCGAACCGATCAGCACCGCGATCACCACCGCCACGGTGAAGCGCGCGGGCCTGCCCTCCCACTTGCGGTGCCAGAAGAGATCGCCCCACAGCCGCAGCGTCCGCAGCCGCTCGCCCCAGCGCATGCGCGAGGGCGGCACGGTCTCGACGTAGTGCGGCGA
>RFJN01000308.1 GCA_003694875.1 Planctomycetota bacterium
CTCGTGCTGCGCACCGCGTGGCTGTTCGGCCCCGGCGGCCGGAACTTCGTCTCGCGCATGCCGGCGCTCTTGCGCGAGCACGGCCGGATCCGGGCGGTGGGCGACCAGGTGTCGTCGCCGACCGCAGCGAGCGATCTCGCCGGCTGGATCGTGCGCAACGCCGCGCGCGCGGCCGGGGGGGTCTACCACGTGGTGAACGAGGGGGCGCTGAGCTACGCCGAGGCCGCGCGCGTGATCGCCGCGGCGCTCGGTCTCGATCCCGAAGACGCGGTGACCGAGATCCCGGGCGCCTCGATCGACCGGCCCGCCCCGCGGCCGCAGCACTCCGCGCTGCGCTCGATCGCGATCCGTGCCGAGGGGCTCGAACGGCTGCCGCCGGCGCGTGCGGCGCTCGAGGCGTTCGCGAGGCGCGCGTGAGCCGGCGTGCGCCGCTGCAGCGTCCTCCCCACGCCGGAGGCCGCGGGCCGATCGAGCGGTTGCGGCGCTATCTGCTCGTGACGATCTGGCTCGAGCCGGCCGCGGGCGACCCGCCGCTCGCCTCGGTGCCGCGGGTGGTGCTGCAGCTGCTCGTGCTCGTCGTGCGCGGCATGCGCAGCGAACGGCTCACGCTGCAGGCCTCCGCCCTCGCCTACCGCAGCCTGCTCACCCTCGCTCCCACGATCGCGGTGGCGTTCTCGGCGTTCGAGTGGTTCGTGGGGCTGCAGCGCTTCCGTCCGCAGCTCGAGGCGTGGCTCTTCGAGGTGCTCGCGCCGGGGTTCCACGACCGCATCGCGCCCGCGCTCAGCCGGGCGCTCGAGGCGGTGCGCGAGAGCGTGGGGCTGGGCTCGGCGGTGGCCGCCCTCGCGCTCGTGTGGACGGTGAGCCGCACCATGATGGGGCTCGACAAGACGTTTCGCGGCATCTTCAACGCGCCGCTGCCCGTCACGAGCCGCTTCTGGCGGCTCATGTGGCTGTGGGTCGTGGCGCTCAGCGCGCCGGTGCTCGTGGGGATCTCGCTTGCCGCCGAGGCCTCGTTTGCGAGTTCGACCGTGACGGGCTGGTTGCGCGCGCACCTGCCCTGGCTCGTCGCGGCGGGCGCGCGCGTGCTGCCGCTCGTGTTCTCCGCCGCGGGCTTCACCCTGCTGTACCGCATGCTCGCCGGGCTGCCGCTCGCCTGGTCGGCCGCGGGCGCGGGCGGGCTGTTCGCCGCGCTCGGTTTCGAGGCCGCCAAGGTCGGCTTCAGCCGCTTCGCCGTCCACATGATCGCCGCGCGCAACGCCATCTACGGCCCGCTCGGGGTGCTGTTCGTGTTCCTCCTGTGGCTCTACCTGTCGTGGCTCGTGGTGCTGCTCGGGGCGCAGATCGCCGCGGCGGTGCGCGCGCGGGCGAGCTATGTCGATGATGAACTCGCGGCGCACGCCTCGCAGCGACTGCGCGAGGAGGTCGCGGTGGGAAGCTGCGCGGAACTGGCCGCGCGGCGCTGGCACGGAGATCCGCCCGCCTCGGTGCCGGAACTCGCCGGCCGGCTCGGAGCGCCGGTCGGGGTGCTGTTGCGGGTGCTCGCGGTGCTCGAGACGGGCGGGCTCGTGCGCGAGAGCCCGGGCTGGGATCCGCCCCGCTTCACGACCGCGCGCCCGCCCGAACGTCTGACGCTCGCCGAGGTCGTCTCGCAGCTCGAACACGAGGGAACGCTCGACTTCCCGCTCGAGGCGAGCGGCCCGGCCGCCTGTGCGATCGAGCGACTGCGGCGCGTGCGGGCCGCCGGCGGCGAGGCGCTCGCCCGCGAGAGCCTCGCGGCGTGCGCGTGCGGCAGCGAGTGCGCGTCGTGAACGCACCGGTGCGGGTGCTGCGCGTGATCGCGCGGCTGAACGTGGGCGGGCCCGCACAGCACGTGCACTGGCTCGCGCAGGGGCTCGTGCACCACGGCTACCGGACGCTGCTCGCGCACGGGCAGGTGGGTGAGGGCGAGAGCCCGTTCGAGCCGGCGCCGGGCGCGCCCGGACTCGAGCGCGTGGTCGTGCCGGGGCTCGGGCGCGCGGTGCGCCCCGCCGACGATCTGCGCGCGCTCGCCCACCTCGTGCGTCTGTGCCACCGCCACCGTCCCTGCATCGTGCACACCCACACCGCCAAGGCGGGCACGCTCGGGCGGATCGCGGCCGCGATCGCCGGGGTGCCGATCGTGGTGCACACCTTCCACGGCCACGTGCTGCAGGGCTACTTCGGTCCGCTCGTCAGCACGCTGATCCGCGCGGTGGAACGCAGCCTCGCCGCGCGCACCGACGCGATCATCGCGCTCTCGGAACGCCAGCGGCGCGATCTCGCCTGGCGTCACCGCGTCGCCCCGGCGAGCCGGATCCACGTCGTCCCGCTCGGGATCGATCTCGCCCCGCTGCGCGAGATCGCCGCGAGTCGGCAGCGACCCGGCGGCGCGCCGCAGGCGGCGGCGCTGCGGCGTCGGCTCGGTGTGCCGGCGCGCGCGCCGCTTCTCGGCTGGATCGGTCGCCTCGTGCCGATCAAGCGCATCGACCGGGCGCTCGAGGCGTTCGCACGCCTCGATCCCGCGCTCGGCGCCCACCTCGTGGTGGCCGGCGGCGGGCCCGAGCGCGAGCGACTCGACGCGCTCGCGCGCACGCTCGGCGTGCGCGAGCGGGTGCACGCGCTGGGGGTGTGCCTCCCGGTGGCGCCCCTGTATGCCGCGCTCGATGCGC
>RFJN01000309.1 GCA_003694875.1 Planctomycetota bacterium
ACGGTGCAGAGCCGGCCCGGGCACGCGCTGTTCAACGTGGCGCGCTCTCCGGAGCGCGAGGGCACGGTGCGCTGGGTGGGCCCGACGTTCGAGACCGAGGTGTGGCTCTACAAGCGGCGCGGGGCGCAGCCCGCGATCCGCACCCTCGATGACGCGCGCCGGGTGCGCCGGGTGTGCGTGCAGCAGGGGGCGGGTGACGAGGTGCTGTTGCGCAAGCTCGGCTTCCGCAATCTCGATCCGGTGCGCAGCTCGGGCCATGCGCTGAAGATGGTGGCGCTCGGGCGGGCCGATCTCGCTCCCGTGGGCGAGATCGTGTTCGACGCGCTCGTGCGCGAGTTCCGGATCGATCCCGACGCGCTCGAACGCACCCCGGTGCGGATCTTCCACAGCGTGGGCTACATCGCGTTCTCGCCCGACACCGACCCGGAGACGATCGCGCGCTGGCAGGCCGCGCTCGACGCGCTCAAGCGCAGCGAGCGCTACAAGCAGCTCGTGCGCGACTACCTCACGCCGGCTCGCTAGCACGCGCGCCCACATCGCGATCGCACCGATCGCCGGCGGCGGCCGCGGTGGCGGCGGGCAGCTCGACCGCGTAGACGGTCGTGGCGAGGCTGGCGTCGGCGAGCACGCTGCCGAGTTCGATCGCCTCGAGGCGTACCGCGGCGAGTTCCGCGGTGCGCGAGGCCACCGCCTCGGTCACGAGCAGCCCGCCGCCCGATTCGCGCGCCGCCTCCATGAGGCGACGCGCGCAGGCCACCACCGGGCCGATCGCCGTCGCGTCGATCCGCCCGCGGGTTCCGACCGTGCCGAGCACCACGTCGCCGCGGTCGATCCCGATCGCGAGACGCGTCTCGGGCGTCTCGGCCACGCTCTTGCTCATGTCGATGCCCGCGTACAGCGCGCACAGCGCCTCGGTCTCCTCGTCCTCGTGGTCGAACAGCACCATGAGCGAGCGCTCGGTGAGCGCGTAGACGAAGCCGCCCTGCCGCTCGATCGCCTGATGGAAGCGCTCGGCGAGGGTGCAGGCGCGCTCGATCTCGGTCTCCGGATCGGCGCTCGCCTCCGGGGAGGCGAGCAGCAGCGTCGCCCACAGCACGGTCATGCGACCGCGCACCACCTGCCCGGGCTCGAGCGATGCAAGCCCCTCGGCCGCCAGCCGATCGAGCAGCTGCCGCGGCACGAAGCGCTCGAGCGCGCGCGAGACCTCGAGCAGCCGCCGTTTCTCCTCGACGAGGTTGCGCACCATGGCGTTGAACGCGTCGGCGAGCACGCGCAGCTCGTTGCGCTCGGCGCCCGGCAGCTCCACCTCCAGCATGTCGAGGTTGTCCATGTTGAGCTGCGAGACCGCGTTGGTGAGCACCCCGAGGGGACGGTCGAGCTGGCGGCGCACCGCCCAGCGCAGCGTGAGCGCGAGCGCGAGTCCGACCAGCAGCGCATTGAGCCCGAGCAGCAGCCAGCCGCCGGTCACCCGCGCCAGCACCATGCTCTCGGACGAGAGCACCTCCACCGCGCCGACGAGGGTGTGTTCGGTTCCGTCGTCGTGGTGCAGCTCGAAGCGGTAGCGGATGAGCTTGCGCGGCGCGTCGGTGGGGGAGACCGAGCGAGGCGCGTCTGCGTCGTCCGGCGCGCGCCAGCGGGGTTGCTCACCCTCGCCGGGTACCCAGCCGAGCGCGCTCACCTCCTGGCCCCGGTCGTCGGTGATCCGCACCCCGATGATCGCCGGATCCTCGAGCATGCCGCGTGCGATCGCCGCCACGCCCGAGGTGTCGAGGTTCCACAGCGCCTCGTCGAGCCCCTTGCCGAAGATGCGCTCGGTGCTCCTGAGCTCGTCGAGGATCTGCGATCGGGCGTGCACGTACTGGTAGGCCATGAGCCCGAGGTTGACCAGCAGCATGGTCACGAAGTAGACCCCGAGCACCGAGCGCAGCAGCCGGCGCGCGAGCGGGGTGCGGATGCGGTCGCCATCGTCCGGCCGCAGCGCCTCGCGCTGCTGCCGACGGCGGCGGCGCAGCCGCTCGAGCGCCTGCCGGTAGGTCCTGCGCAGGGCACGGCGCTGTTCGCGGTAGGTCTTGCGCAGCGCGTGCGCCGCCTGCTCGAGCGCCTCGGGGTCGCCGCTCGCCTCGGCCTGCTCGAGCTGTGCGCGCAGGATCTCCACCGGCACGAGGAACGGCGCGCCGCAGTGCCGGCAGCGCAGCCGCGTCTCGCCGCGCGGAATCGGCCCCTCGTAGCGCGCGAAACACTCGGGGCAGATCGGCTGCATGCCCGTCCTCCCGTGCCCGGCCGCCCGCGGGGGCGCGCGGGCGCTCTCAGTTGCGATCCTCGGCGAGCGTGACGAGCCGGTCGCGCTCCCCGAGTCGGAACATCTCGTTCTTGTCCGGCGGCAGAAACAGCCCCACCCCGTCGCGACACCGCGGGTGGTCCTCGTGCACCTTCAGCCCCAGGCACACCTCGCCGCGCAGCTGCGCCGCGCGCATGCAGTCGGCGAAGCTCACCACGACCGGCAGCTCGCGGAAGTACAGCGGCGCCGGCTTGACGTAGATCTCGGCACCCTCGGCGTCGAAGATGTCGTCGTAGACCGCTTTCATGGCGGGCTCCTGCGAGATCTGCGCGACGATCTCGGAGACGAAGCGGTGCGGGATCAGGAAGTCGCGCGCGCCGGCCCGGAAGAACAGCTCCGCCTTGTCGGCGTCGATCACCTCGCTCACGATGTTGGTCCGCGCCGGCCGGCCGCGCCGCCGCTCGGCATCCTGCAGCGCCTGCCGCACCTCGAGAAGCCGCGAGAGCGTGCGCAGATCGACCTCCTCGTGTGCGAGCCCCTCCTCGGCGAGCAGCACCACGTTGTCGTACGACGGCAGATCGAGCTCGTGCAGAAACGCCGGATCGTGCACGTCCCCCGCGATCAGCCCGACGTGGATCGTGCCGCAGCGCTCGCGCAGCTCGGCGACGAGCGCCACCATGTCCGGTTCGGCGGTCGGCACCACGATGTCGATGCGCGAGGCGTCGCGCATGGCCTGCGCGTAGTCCTGCACGATGCGCGCGATCTTGCTGTTCCAACCGATCACGAGCTGCCGTTCGATTGCGATCCGGCGCCGTCGGGTGAAGTAGCGCTGCTCCTGCGGCACGATCACCTGCCGTCGGTAGAAGCGGATGGTCGAATCGTCCTCGGCGAGCACGAGCCCCTCGTGCTCGTCGCTCGGCACGAAGTCCGGCGGCGGGTTGAGCGTGATCGCGCCGTCGGGGCCGCGGAAGCCGAGCAGGATCGAGTTGATGAAGTGAAACTGCAGCTTCCAGAAGGGGTGGCCGAGCCAGCCGCTCTCGGGGCGGTAGCGGTAGATCTCGTGGTGCTTGAAGCCCACGAGCCGTGCGTAGGTGTGCGCGAGGCCGGGATTCAGGCTCGTGTTGACGAGGATGCGCGCGAGCATGTCGTTGGTGTCGATCACCGTCACCCGTTCGGGAGCGAGGTTCTGCGCGAGCCGGCGCGTCTTGCTCGAATGCAGCTGCGCCACCACCGGCGGCAGGCGCTTTCCCGCGGCACTCGCCACCACCGCCATCACCGCCTCGAGCACCCGCGCGTCGCCGCGATCGCGTTCCTCGGGAGGATCGACCACGCTCGCCCGGTTCAGCACGATCACCGAGCGGGCGGCGGCGAGGCTCATGCGCTCGAGGAACGCGGGGTTGCTGATGTCGCCCGAGCGCGTGATCAGCCGCGTGTTGCGGCGCTCCGGCAGGTGCTCGAGCAGGAAGTCGTCCATGGCCGCCTTGTCTTCGCGCGAGACGACGAGCACCGCGGGGTTGCGCTCCGATTCGTTCGCGATCACGAGCTGCTCGAGCACCTCGACCACCTGCGGCCCGAATCCGAGCACCACCGTGTGGTCGCGCTCGATCACGTCGCTGCGCCCCTTGCGCAGCGACTCCACCTTCTGCTCGAAGGCGTTGTTGACGAAGGCGACGAGCGCCGAGAAGATCACGAGCCCGATCAGCACCGTGACCACGCCGATCACGACGTAGATCGGTCCCGCGTCGGCATCGCCCTCGAGCGAGCCCGGATCGATGATCTCGGTCAGCGCGCGCCACAGGATGTCGCGCCAGGAGTGGGCGGTGGGATCGGGCGCGAGCCGGTGCAGCGCGGCGCGCAGCCCCGCGAATGCGAGCACCGAGAGCGTGGTGAGCACTCCGAGCGCGAGCAGGATCGAGCCGCTTCCGCCCGACATCAGGTTGTCGAAGCGATAGCG
>RFJN01000310.1 GCA_003694875.1 Planctomycetota bacterium
CGCTGCTCGGCCTCGAAGTCGCGCGTCCCGAGGGTGCGCGAGCCCTTGAACGCCATGTGCTCGAAGATGTGCGCGACCCCGGTGATGCCGACGTGCTCGTCGACCGCCCCCACGTTCACCATGGTGACCGCCGAGAACACCGGCACCTCGGTGCGCGGCAGCACGACAATCCGCAGCCCGTTGTCGAGCCGGATCTCGTGCACGCGCTCGATCAGCGCCTTCGCGAAGCTGCTCGTTGCGGCCGGTTCGGCCCGGGCGGGAGCGAGCGTGGCGCACAGGGCAGCGAGAATCCAGGCGAGCGCTGCGAGGCGGCGCGGCATTCGCGACCGCCGACGCGCGGCGAGTGCGGTGGTTCGCATCCGGTTCCTCCTCGGAAGAGACAGCCATGCGGTTCGGATTCCGGCGCGCCGGGTGGCTGCGTCGGGCGAGGCGGCCATTATGCGCCCGGCACGAGGCGGCAACAAGAGCGTGGCCGCACGGACGCGTCCGGGACCACGGCTGCCGGCCGGCCACGGGCGTCGCCGTCTCGGGTTCCGCATGTCGGGGGAGCGTGTGGTGCGCAGGGGGGGATTCGAACCCCCACTCCCGTCGCCAGGAACTAGGCCCTCAACCTAGCGCGTCTGCCAGTTCCGCCACCTGCGCACGATCGCAACGTCGCCCAACCGCAGTGCACCGCCCGCGGGCGGTTCGCGTGTGCGACGCGGCGGATTGTAGGCGAGCGGCGGCGGGTGTCAAGCGCCGGCGTGCGCGAAGCTCGGAGGCGCGCCGAGAGGGGCCGGGTTGCGCGGTGTGACGGGCCCCGGAGCGGCGGTGGTATCGCGTTCGCCGCTCGGCTATGCTCCGGGCTCGCAAGGTCGCTCCGGGGAGGGTCACGCCATGCAGATCCCGCTCGCCTCTCGGGTCCGGAACGTGCAGCCGTCGCTCACCCTGCAGCTCTCGGCACGCGCGCGCGCGCTGCGGGAGGCGGGTCGCGACGTGATCAGCTTCACCGCGGGAGAGCTCGACGTGGGGCCGCCCGAGGCGGCGCTCGACGAGGCGGCCGCCGCGCTCGAGCGGGGCGAGACGCGGTACACGCCCGCGGCGGGCACCCCGGCGCTGCGCGCCGAGGTGGCGCGCCGCACGAGCGAGGAGACCGGTGTGGCGCTCGAGCCCGGACACGTGATCGTGTGCTGCGGGGCCAAGCACGCGCTGTACAACGTGGTGCAGGCGCTGTGCGAGCCGGGCGACGAGGTGGTGATCCCGGCGCCGTACTGGCTTTCCTACCCCGCCATGGTCAAGCTCGCGGGTGCGACGCCCGTCGTGGCGCCGACGCGTCCCGAGCACGGCTACCGGCTCGAGCCGGACGCACTCGCGGCCGCGATCGGTCCGCGCACGCGGCTGCTCGTGCTCAACACGCCCAACAACCCGACCGGCGCGGTGTACGAGCGCGAGCGGCTCGAGGCGATCGCGCAGATCGTGCGCGCGCACCCGCGGCTGTTCGTGCTCACCGACGAGATCTACGGCAAGCTCACCTACGGCGAGGCGCACCACGTGCCGCTGTGGCGGGTCGCGCCCGATCTGTTCGAACGGTCGGTGCTCGTCGATGGGGTCTCGAAGAGCTACGCCATGACGGGATTCCGGATCGGGTGGGCGGTGGGACCGGCGCCGGTGATCGCGGCGTGCACGCGGCTGCAGAGCCACGCCACCTCGGGTCCGTGTTCGATCTCGCAGGCGGCCGCGCTCGCGGCGTTGCGTTGCCGCGACGAACCGATCGAGCCGGTGCGGGCGCTACTCGAGCAGCGGCGCGCCCGCATGGTGGCAGCACTCGAACGGATCCCGGGTTTCGAACTCGTGCCGCCGCGCGGGGCGTTCTACTGCTTCCCGCGCGTCGGGGCGTGGCTCGGGCGGACGATCGACGGCCGGCGCATCGAGAGCGCCCTCACGCTGTGCGAGATCCTGCTCGAGCAGGCGGGCATCGCGCTCGTGCCGGGCGATCCCTTCGGCGCTCCCGACCACGTGCGCCTGTCGTTCGCGCTCGGCACCGACGCGATGCAGCGCGGGCTCGAGCGGCTGCACGCCTTCCTCGCGGAGCACGCCGAAGGCGGGGACTGAACGGGCAACCGGCGCCGTTGCGCGCCCCCGCGCCCCGCGTATGCTGCGGAGGTCGCAGCGCAGACCGAGAGGAGTCGCACGTGAACCGAAGCGTCCTGCCGGGGGCCCGTCGCGGGCTGTGGTTGCTGCTGATCGCCGCGCTGCTGATCTCGACAGGCGACCTCGGCGCTGCGTACGCGGACGAGGCCGGAACGCCGCCGCCGGCCGACGCGGCGCCCCACGCCACGCGGTGTCCGCGCTGCGGGCGGCTGATCGAGCGGGGCTACCGCTTCTGCCCGTTCGACGGCAGCCCGCTGCCGCTCTCCTCGACCTGCCGCCGGTGCGGGCGGCCCCTCGAGAAGGGCTGGCGCTTCTGTCCGTGGGACGGAACGCCTCGGACCGGCGCCCCAGCGGCCCCTCCCCCCGCGGCTGCGCGGCGAGCGGTCTCACCCCCGGCGGCGCCGACGCGGCCCGAGCCCGCGAGCGCGACGGCCTCGCCGACCGCTGCGCGCGGCAATCCGCTCGCGGTGATCGACGCGCTGTACGAGGCGATCGGCGCGGACAATCGCGAGGCGATCGTGCGGCTGTACGACTGGGAGCGGTTCCTGCCGGCGCGCAAGGGAGAGAGCGCGGCGGACCGCAAGCGCCGGATCGGGGCGTACGTGGACCGGCTGCTGTCGCGTGTGAAGCCGACGCTCGCGAACACGCGCCGCCACGTCACCGACATCAAGCTCCGGCCGCACGCGGCCGAGATCGAGGTGCTGCTGCGCTCGAGC
>RFJN01000311.1 GCA_003694875.1 Planctomycetota bacterium
ACCCCCGCCGCCACGCCCAGGCAATAACGAACCGCAACTTTCTTTCTCACCCCTTCCCGTTTTCCGACAGGGAATTCCACCAACAGTGCGAAGCTGATCGACCCGCCTGAGCGTCTCACCTCATGCACGCTCTCGCGCCCGATGGCAGACTCCGGCAGTCGGTTCGAGCGCGACACGACGGAGCGACCCCGGGACGGGAACCACAACGATGCAGCGACCTGTGCAACGCAACCGCTACCCACGCCGGCGGGCGGCTGTCGGCGCCCGGCGACCGCTGCTGCTCGCCGTGCTGTCGGCGGCGTCTCTGCTCGCGGCGCGCCCTGGTGCGGCGGCCCCGCTCACCAGTGGCCTTCTCGCCTTCTGGGAAGCGAACACCAGTGCGGTCGACGCCACGGGCAACGGCCACGACGGCACCCTCCGCAACGGCGCCTCGTTCGCCCCCTCGCAGGCGGGACAGGCGTTCGCTCTCGACGGCTTCAACGACTACGTCGATATCGGCGCCCCGAGCGATCTCGTGCTCTCGGGAACCTCCTTCACGCTGTCGGCCTGGGTCTATCTGACCGCGAGCGCGGACGGCTCCACCGACGAGGGGATCGTGAGCCGCTATCCCGCCTCGGGCGGCGGCTGGATCCTCGGTCGCTGGCGCAGCGGCAACCTCTGGTTCGGGCTCGACAGCAACGGCACCTGGAGCCCCGAACGTGGCGCGCAGGGTGGGGTGCTGCCGCTCAACACCTGGACCCACGTCACCGCCGTCTACGAGCACACCACCGGAACGATCCGGGTCTATCGCAACGGCGCGCTCGACGGCACGAACACCGGTGCACCGATCACCGTGTATCCCGCCGCAAGCCGCGTCTCGATCGGCGCCTGGTACAACTACGACGGAACAGCTGGTGCGCAGGCCGTACCGGGGCTGGTCGACGACGTGGGGATCTGGAACCGCGCACTCTCGCCGAGCGAGATCGCGCAGCTCGCTGCCACGACCGGCTTCCCCGTCCCGGAGCCGCGCGCCCTTCTGCTCGCACTCGGTGCTCTCGCGCTCGCACTCGGCCGCTCGCGCCACCGTCGCAGCTGAGCCGCGAGCGGCGGCAGCCGCCGCTGTTCAGCCCGCCCCGAGCGGGATCTCGCGCCGCAGCACGCCGGCGCGCTCGGTGATCACGAGCAGCACGACCGCGGCGTCCGGATCGCGGCGCCGCAGCACCCACTCCGCCTTGATCCGGTTGTCGGTGCTCGAGTCGCTCCAGATCGAGAAGCAGCTCAGCTTGTTGGATCGCCCCTCGAGCGGCTCGAACTCGAGCCGCCGCCGTCCCGTCACGATCTCGACGCTCTCCGGCAGCTCGAGTTCGAAGCGCGGCTTGCGCACCGCCTTGCGCTTGCGGGCCTGGCGCGAGACGTCGGTGGGAAGAAACCCCACGTTCTCCACCACCGCGAGCAGCCGGACGTGCTCCTCGTCGATCGGCGTCACCTCGACCGCCCGCCAGGCGATCCGCGGCGCGAGCGAGGCGAACGAGATCGCGAAGTCGGCCTGCGGTGCGATCTCCTTCTCGAGCAGCTGCGGCGGCGGGTTGCGCCAGCTGTACATGGCGTTCCAGCCGCCGAGTTCCACCCGACCGAGTTGCGGGTGGTCGAAGCGGTACCACTCCACGAGCGCGTCGGGGGCGTTGCGCTGCACGAAGTCGAGGATCCGGTAGTCGTCCTCGACCGGGTGCTTGCGGAACCACTCGATGAACTTCTTCTCCCGGTTCTTCCACTCCACCCCGGCCGCGCTCGGCAGATCCCACAGCTCGACGGTGAAGGAGAACACCCCCTTGTGGTCGTAGATCCAGTCGTCGAAGACGCCGGTGATCACCTCCTTGGGGTGGTACTTGAAGTGGTGGTAGACCGAGACGCAGGGGTAGCCGGTGAGCTCGGTGCCGCGCTCGCCGATCTCCTCGTAGACGCGCAGGTCGTCGGCCTCCATCTCCTTGTCGTCGCGGGTACCGAACGGTCGCAGGATCGCGCGACTGAAGGTATGGAACGTGATCGCACCGAAGATGTTGCGGTGCTCGGCCATGAACTCGAGCACGGCGCGGATCTCCGGCTCCGAGCCCGGGAAGTCGCCCGCCCCGCGCTGATCGCCCTCCGGACGCCACGAGCCGGGGAAGTTGCGGTTGAAGTCCAGCCCCTCGAGCGGCGGCGCGGTCCGGATGATCCAGCCGTCCCAGTCCTCGACGCGCCCCTCCGGGAACAGCCGGTAGTAGATCCCGCCCTCCTCGTCGATCCCCCGCCGCACCAGCAGCCGCGGATCGCGCTCGCTCACCTTCCACGTGCCGGCCGGATCCTCGATCCGCATCTGCAGGATGCGGCCGTCGCCGTCGATGTCCTCGGCGTGCAGCCCAGCCTCGGGCTCTGCCCACGGATAGGGGCGGGTGCCGGAGCGCAGAAAGCGCGGGCGCGCCGACAGCGCGAGCGCGGCCCCGTCGGGATTGAGCCGCGGCACGACATAGAAGGTCTGCTCGTCGAGAAGGCGGGTGATCCGTGCGTCCCGGCCGTAGCCCTCGAGCAGCCTTCGGATCAGGTACAGCGCCGCCATGGCGCCGGTCACCTCGGTGGCGTGGATGTTGCCGTCCACCCAGAACGCCGGCTTGTCGCGGTCGGCGCCGGTGTCCTTGTGGGTGAGCACCACGAGGTGGATCGGCCGCCCCTCGTACGACCGGCCGAGCACGCGCAGATCGCACAGATCGGGGTAGCGCTGCGCGAGCCAGCGCAGCCGCTCTTCGAGTTCGTCGTTGGTGTAGTAAGTGTCGAACCGGATCTGCATGCCGCCCCCTTCCCCTCTCTCGAGCGGTCCTGTATAGAGGGGAGACACCGAGCGCGCAACCGCGAACCGCGAGGGCCAACGCATGCCCGGACCGCCTGCCGCCATCGACGCCGCCACCTTCGACCGGCTGCTGCGCGAGCACGTCCCCATGGCGAAGGGCTTCGGCTGCGAAACGCTCGAGATCACGCGCGGCCGCGCGCGGCTGCGGCTGCCCTTCGACCCGAAGCTGATCCGACCGGGCGACACGGTCAGCGGCCCCGCGATCTTCACGCTCGCCGACACGGCGCTGTACGCCGCGGTGCTCTCGCACACGGGGCTCGAGCCGCTCGCGGTCACCGCCGACATGCAGCTGCGTTTTCTGCGCTCGGCCGGTCGCCACACCTTGCTCGCCGAGGCGCGGCTGCTCAAGACGGGAGCCCGGCTCGCGGTCGGCGAGGTGCGCGTGTGGCGCGAGGGCGAGGAGCCCGATCGCCTCGTCGCCCTCGCCACCGGCGCGTACGCGATTCCGAGCGGAGCGAGCACACCATGAGCGGGGCGGCCGGCGCGCCGCCGGCGTTCGTGCTGCGCACCGACCGCGCCGTGCTGCCGGACGGGGTGCGCTCGGCCGCGGTGCTCGTGCGCGCGGGGCGGATCGAGGCGGTCGGAGCGCGGGATCTGCCGGCCGCGGGCCTGCCCGGGTTCGATCTCGGCAACCTCATGCTGCTGCCGGGGCTCGTCGACGCCCACGTGCACGTCAACGAGCCCGGGCGCACCGCGTGGGAGGGCTTCGCGAGCGCCACGGCGGCGGCCGCCGCGGGCGGGATCACCACGATCGCCGACATGCCGCTCAACGCGATCCCGGTCACGACGAGCGCGGAGGCGTTCGACCGCAAGCGCGAGGCCATGGAGGGCAAGTTGCGGGTCGACTGTGTGCTGCACGGCGGGGTGGTGCCGGGCAACGCCGGTGACCTGCTGCCGCTCGCGCGCCGCGGCGTCGTGGCCTGCAAGGCGTTTCTCGCCCCGTCCGGCATCGACGAGTTCCCCCCCGCCGACACCACGACCCTGCGCGCGGCGATGGAGGTGCTCGCCACGCTCGGGCTGCCGCTTCTCGCCCACGCCGAGCGCCCCGACGACACGAGCCCGCCGCGAGCCGCCGATCCGCGTCGCTACCGCAGCTGGCTCGCCTCGCGCCCGCCGTCGTGGGAGGTGCGGGCGATCGACGAGCTGGCGCAGCTGTCTCTCGAGACCGGCTGCGGGGTCCACATCGTGCACGTCTCGAGCGCGGACGCGGTCGCGGCCATCGAGCGCGGGCGCGAACGCGGCGCGCTGCTCACCGCCGAGACCTGCCCCCACTACCTGTACTTCGCGGCGGAAGAGATTCCCGACGCGGCGCCGCTGTTCAAGTGCGCCCCGCCGATCCGCGAGGCCCGACACCGCGACGCGCTGTGGGAGGCGCTCGAGCGCGGGGTGCTCGACCTCGTCGCGAGCGACCACTCGCCCGCCCCGCCCGCCTGCAAGCACCTCGATGACGGCGATCTGCTCCGCGCCTGGGGCGGGATCGCCTCGTTGCAGCTCGGTCCGCGCGTGGTGTGGACCGGCCTGCGCGAGCGCGGGCTCGGGCCCGAGCGGCTCGCGCACTGGTACGCCGAGCGGCCCGCGCGGCTGCTCGGGCTCGGGGACCGCAAGGGCCGGATCGCTCCGGGCTTCGACGCCGATCTGACCGCGTGGGATCCGGACGCGATCGAGCCGGTCGATCCGCACCGGCTGCGTTACCGCCACCCGATCACCCCGTACGCCGGCCGACGGCTCGCCGGGCGCGTGGTCCGCACGTGGGTGCGCGGCCGGTGCGTGTACGATCGCGACACGCTGCCCGAGCCGCCGAGCGGCGCGCTGCTGTTCGGCCCCCACGCCGCCCCGACAGGAGATCGCCGCCCATGAGCCGCAACGCCAGCGCCGCCTTCTTCGGTCTGGTCAACCTCGCCTCCGCACGCCTCGGCGCCGCGGTGCTCGCGGTGACCGACGAGTTCTTCGCCGAGGCGAGCAACCTCCTCTCTCCCCGCGAGCCGGTCTTCGATCCGGAGCGCTTCACCGAGCGCGGCAAGTGGATGGACGGCTGGGAGTCGCGGCGTCGGCGCGAGCCCGGCCACGACCACGTGACGATCCGGCTCGGGCTGCCGGGCCGGATTCGCGGTCTCGACATCGACACGAGCCACTTCCTCGGCAACCACCCCGCGTTCGCCTCGCTCGAGGGCTGCTGGTGGGAGGGCGAGCACGAGGCGGCGCCGCCGCCCGAGGACGCACCGTGGCAGCCGCTGCTCGCCCCCTCGGCGCTGCGGCCCGGCTCGCACAACCTGTTCGCGGTCTCGAACGACATGCGCTGCAGCCACGTGCGGCTGCACATCTACCCCGACGGCGGGGTGGCGCGGCTGCGCGTGTACGGCGAGGTGGCCCCCGACCCCGATGCGCTGCGAGGGGCGCAACGGCTCGACCTCGCGGCGCTGGCCAACGGCGCGCGTGCGGTGGCGTGCTCGGACATGTTCTTCGGCGACATGCAGAACCTGATCTGGCCCGGCCGCGCGGCGAACATGGGCGAGGGGTGGGAGACGCGGCGGCGGCGCGGGCCGGGCCACGACTGGGTGGTGGTGCAGCTTGCGGGTCCGGGGCGGATCGCGTGCGCCGAGATCGACACCCACCACTTCAAGGGCAACGCGCCGGCGCGAGCGGCGCTCGACGCGCTGTCGCTGCCCGAGGTCTCGGTCGTGGACCTCGGTCTCGATCGCCCGCTTCCCTGGCGCGAGCTGCTGCCGGCGGTACC
Organism: Planctomycetota bacterium; assembly: GCA_003694875.1. Taxonomy (GTDB): domain Bacteria; phylum Planctomycetota; class J058; order J103; family J103; genus J103. Next base: position 5,595 of record RFJN01000311.1, read on the forward strand.
GCTCGAGCCCGACACGCTGCACCGCTACGAGAGCGAGCTGCGGCCGGTGGCGCCGGTCACGCACGTGCGGCTGCGGATCGAGCCCGACGGCGGGGTGAGCCGGCTGCGGCTGTGGGGTCGGCTCGTGGACGCGGACGAGGAGAGCGGAGCGTGAGCGCAGCGGCACCGGAGGCGGCCGAGCGCGGCGTGCGGCGGCTCGACGCGCTGGCGGAACCGCAGGCGCGCGAGGCGCTCGCGCGCTGCTGTGGCTCGCACCGCTGGGTCGAGGCGATGCTGGCGCGGCGGCCGTTCGGTACGCGCGAGGCGCTCGAGCGCGCCGCAAGCGAGATCTGGTTCGGGCTCGGGCGCGAGGACTGGCTCGAGGCGTTCTCGCACCACCCGCGGATCGGCGACACCGAACGGCTGCGCGAGCGCTTCGGCGCGAGCGGCCGCTGGTCGGAGGGCGAGCAGGCGGGGGTGCGCGGGGCGCCCGAGGCGGTGCTCGAGGCGCTCGCCGAGGGCAACCGCCGCTACGAGCAGCGCTTCGGCTGGATCTTCCTGATCTGCGCGAGCGGGCTCGATGCCGCGAACATGCTCGCCGCGCTGCGCGAGCGTCTGCGCAACGATCCCGAGACGGAGCTGCGGATCGCGGCCTCGGAGCAGGACCGGATCACGCGGCTGCGGCTCGGCAAGCTGCTCGCCTCGCTCGGCCACGAGCAGGCGGCGTCCGGACCGGCCGCCGAGGACTGAGGCGCGCCGGCGCTGCCGGCGAGCTGCGGAGCACACCAACCGAGAGGGGAGAACGAGCCATGGCGAGCCTGAGCACGCACGTCCTCGACACCGCGGCGGGCCGTCCCGCACCCGGGGTCACGGTACGGATCGAGCAGCTCGACGAGGCGAGCGGCAGCTGGCGCACGCTCGGCGAGGGGGTGACGGACGAGGACGGGCGGGTGCGCGAGCTGCTGCCGCCCGGCGCCGACCTCGCGCCGGGGATCTACCGCATGCACTTCGAGACCGGCGCCTACTTCGCGGCCTGCGGCGTCGAGGGCTTCTATCCGTATGCGGACGTGGTGTTCCGCGTGCGCGAGCCCGGCTCGCACTACCACGTTCCGCTGCTGCTCAGCCCCTTCGGCTACACGACCTACCGCGGGAGCTGAGGCGG
>RFJN01000312.1 GCA_003694875.1 Planctomycetota bacterium
CCCTTCGACTTCGGCGGCGTCAAGGTCGAGGTGCAGCGCTACGTGCCGACGCTCGCCATGCGCGCCCGCATCGAGCCCGACTTCTCGCCCGGGCCGCCGGATCCGGCCTATCGCATCGAGATCACCGACGGGCGGGTCACCCGCGCGAGCTGGGTGCTCGCCGACGAGTCCCGCGGCACGATGACCCTCGGGGACGTGTTGACCTGCCGCTACCTCGTGGTGCCCGACCCGGCAGCGCGCGATCGCCTGCTCGGTCGGGGCGATCAGAAAGCGGAGGGGCAGACGCAGGCGCTCGGCGCGCTCGTGTGGGACGGTGGGCGGCTCGGTGTGGCGACGCTTCTCGACGGGTTCGTTCCGCTCGGCGACAGCGGGATCGAGGCGAAGGTGCTGCGCCGCTTCTCCCGGCTTCGGATCGTCGACGGGCAGCCGGTGGACACCGACAGCGGCGCGCTGAACGAGGCGATCGAGCTCGCGTTGCGGGACGCCGACGGCCACGCGGAGACGATCTGGCTGTTCGCGCAGCTGCCGCAGTTCGACATGGCGCCCGAGCACATGAAGCTGCCGTTTTCGCTGCGTTTCGAGAGCGCGGGGGCGCACGCGGCCGGATCGTTGCTGCCGTCCTCGGTGACGCTGATGCACGTGATGCCGGCGGGGGTGACGGCGAGCGCGGATCCCGCCGACGCCGACGCGGTCGTGGCGCTGTGCGATCCGGGCGGGAAGGTGACGAGCTTTCCCCTCGAGCTCGGCAAGGCGTTCGAGCTTCCGTGGATCGGCCCGAGCATGCGCGCCACGATCACCGACCGGTGGGATCGGGTGCGTCGGATCCCGGAGCCGGTCTGCGCGAGCTACGAGCCGCGCCGGCCCGGGCTGTTCGTGAAGCTGTGGGACGGCAGCGGCGAGGCGAGCGGCTGGGTGGCGTGGAACCCGCGGAACCTGCCCTCCAGCTTCACGCTGCCGGGCGCCGGCGACGTTGCGCTGCGCTACGGTCCGCGCCAGCTTGCGCTCGGATTCGATCTCGAGCTTCTCGACTTCGTGCTCGACACCTACGAGGGAACCGAGCAGCCCAAGTCGTTCTCGTCGTTCGTGCGCACCTCGGATCACGCCGTCACCACGAGCGGGGCCCCCCATGCGGCGCCGCTGCCCGGGGCGGAGCCCGTGGACGTGGTGGTGGATCGCGCCGACGGCTTCGGGATCGGACAGCTCGTGCGGGTGGGGACCCCGGATGCGTTCTACTACGGCGTGGTGCGGGGGCGGGGAAGTCGCGGACAGGGCGAGGCGGTGTTGCGCATCGAACGCTACGCGAAGACGCCGGGACCGCTGCGCGCGCGACAGGAGGTGCCGGCGGGGACGCCGGTGCTCGCGATCGAGCACATCTACATGAACCACCCGCTCGTGCACCGCGGCTTCACCTTCTTCCAGTCCTCGTACGACCCACGCACCCTGAAGCGCTCGACGTTTCAGGTGAGTTGGGATCCGGGCTGGAAGACGGTGTACGTCGGCTACGCCCTCACGGTGCTCGGACTGCTGTTCGTGGTGTGGATCAAGCCGATCGTGCTGCGTCGTGAGGCGCAGCGGCGAGCGCAGCGGGCGCTCGAGCGCCGCCGGCGGGAGCGGGAGGCGGCGGGCGACAAGGGAGAGCCGGCGCACGGGGAGGCGCGGGCGGTCGACGCGCGCGAGGTGACGGCGTGAGACACGCACGCGGGCGCGAGGCGCGGTGGCGGTGGAGGAGACCGGAGATGCGGAGCGCAACGGCTCGGATCGTCGTGGCGGTGGTGGTTGCGCTCGGTTGCGCGGCGAGCCCGGTGCTCGCACGGCCCGCCGGGCCGGGGCCGGCAGCGAGTGCCGGGGCGCGGAGCGAGGTCCGGACGGCGGCGAGCGAGAGCACGCCGCATGGGCGTCTGCCGGACGGCGTCGCCGCGCTGCTCGCGCAGCTCGACACCGCGAGCTGGCGGCGGCTGACGGTGCAGCACAACGGGCGGCGCAAGCCCATGGACACCTTTGCTCGCGAGCAGGTGCGGGGGCTGCTCGGGACCGAGAGCTACGCGCGGCAGGATCCCCTCGCGCTCTATCTGTGGATGCTGTTCGCGCGCGATCAGGCTGCCCACGTCGACATGGTGCGTGTGCGCAACCTCAAGCTGCTCGAGCTGCTCGGCCTCGATCGTCGCTCTCCGTACACCAGTTTCGCCGCGATCGCGGACAACGAAGCGTTCGCGCGCGAGCGCGACCGGTTGCACCGGATGGCCGCCGGGATGGTGCTCGGGCCGAACCAGTCCGCGATCGTGCGGCTCGGCAACCGCGCGTGGCTGTTCGAGCACCTCGAGGACGAGCTGCGCATGGTCCCGCCGCCGGCGGACGCGGGGGACGACCGCTGGCTTCCTGTTTTCGCAACCCACGGCGTGCAGCATGCGCCGGCTCTGGCGGCGCTGTGGTCCGAGACCGCGACGCTGCGCAACCGCGTCGCGGAGGCATTCGAGGCGCGCGACGCAACGGCGGCCAACGAGGCGTTGCGCCAGCTCGCGCAGCGGGTGGCAGCGGTGCAGGGGGCGGCGGCGATGCCGGCCTCGCTCGCCGCCGCCGAGGTCTGGATGAATCGCTTCCACCCGCTCGGCTGGGCGTGGAAGCTGCTCGCGGTGGCGGCGCTTGCCTTTGGGGCCAGTCTGCTCGGGTACCGGCGGGGCTGGTATCCGGTCGCGGTCGGCGCGCTGGTGCTCGGGACGCTGCTCGCGGCGGGCGGGCTGGCGGTCCGGACCGCGATCGTTCGCCGTGCGCCGGTGGCGAACATCTACGAGGCGGTGGTGTTCGCGACCTTCGCCTCGGTGGTGGTGGGCAGCATCTTCGAGTTGCGCA
>RFJN01000313.1 GCA_003694875.1 Planctomycetota bacterium
ATTCTAGTCGCCGGGCGGTGCGGTTGCAGACGGCGGCGCGGGCAGCCGGTCGCGCAGCGCGGGAAAGCGGCGTGCGAGCAGCCGCAGCGCCGCGCGGGCGGCGCGTTCCGAAGCGCCGGGGGAGCCGAGCCGCGCGCGCACCTCGGCGAGCCCGGCGAGACAGCGCTCGCGCGCCGCTCCGTCGTCGAGCAGCGGCAGCGCCGCCTCGACGAGACGCCGCGGGCGGTGGCGCCAGTCGAGGATCTCGGGCACGACCTCGCGGCCGGCCACGATGTTGGCGAGACCGATGTGCTCGGTCTGCACGATCCACTGCGCGCCGAGCCAGCTCAGCGGATCGAGCCGGTACGCGATCACCATGGGCATGCCGAGGTAGGCGCTCTCGAGCGTGGCGGTGCCGCTCGCCACGAGCCCCGCGCGCGCCTCGCGCATGAGGTCGTGCGCGGCGTTGTGCACGACCGCGAGCTCGAGGCCGCGTTCGCGGGCGCCCGATCGTGCCGCCTCGGCGAAGGCGGGGTTGGCGGCGGCGAGCACCGGACGCAGCGCGGGGCGCAGGCGCACGAGGTCGCGGGCGGCGTCGAGCACGAGCGGCAGCAGCCGGCGCAGCTCGGCGCGTCGCGAGCCGGGAAACAGACCGAGCAGCGGCGCGTCGGCGGGCAGCCCGAGCCGCCGGCGCAGGCTCTCGCGCGGCGGGCGCGAGAGCTTGTCGAGAAGCGGGTGCCCCACGTACTCGGCAGCCACGCCGTAGCGCCGGTACAGCTCCACCTCGAAGGGAAAGAGCACGAGCATGCGGTGCACCGAGGCGCCCACGCGCCGGATCCGCGAGCGCCACCACGCCCACACCTGCGGGCTCACGTAGTACAGCACCCGGCGGTGCGGGCGCTTCATGCGCCGGGCGAGCCGCAGGTGCAGCCCCGGGTAGTCGATCGGGATCACGAGATCAGGCCGCCAGCGGGTCGCGAAGCGCGCGATCCGCCAGTAGAGCTTCCACAGCGCGGGCAGGTGGGCGAGCACGGGGAACAGCCCCATCACGGCGTGCTCAAGCACGTCCTCGTGCAGCACCGCGCCCGCCTCGGCGAGCCGCGGTCCGCCCCAGGCGTGGATCTCGGCCTCGGGCACGAGGCGGCGCAGCGCGCGGCACAGCTCCGCGCCGTGGGCGTCGCCGGAGGCCTCGCCGGCGAGGATCAGGATTCGCGGTCGCGTTCGCGCTGCCATGGGGCGGCCATGGTACCCGAGCGCCGGCGGGCGACGAAGGGTGCAGCGCGGGCGCGTCGGGGCGGCTTCGAATTGACCGGCGTTGTGCGGATCGCTACCCTTGCGCGGCCGGAAGCGCCTGTGGAGAGTTCGCACGATGCCGCTGCTCGTCGTCGGTTCCATCGCCATCGACTCGATCGAGAGCCCGCACGGATCCTGCCCGGAGATTCTCGGTGGCTCGGCCACCCACTTCTCGCTGACCGCCGCGCTGTTCACGCGGGTCAAGCTCGTGGGGGTGGTGGGCGAGGACTTCCCGGAGGACTACCTGCGGGTGCTGCGCAGCCGTGACATCTGCCTCGACGGGCTGCAGATCCTGCCCGGTCGCTCGTTCCGCTGGAGCGGCCGCTACGAGGGGTCGATGGCGCAGGCCGAGACGCTGAGCGTGGAACTCAACCTCTTCGGCACCTTCGAGCCGACGCTGCCCGAGCACTACCGCGACACCCCGTTCGTCTTCCTGGCGAACGGCAGCCCGCACGTGCAGCGCAAGGTGCTCGAGCACGTGCGCGACGAGCCGTTCGTGCTGCTCGACACGATGAACCTCTGGATCGAGACCGAGCGGCGCGCGCTCGTGGAGCTGCTCGGCCGCGTGGACGCGCTCGTGATCAACGACGAGGAGATCCGCGAGTTCACGCGCGAGGCGAACCTCATGCGCGCCGGGCGTGCGGTGCAGGCCATGGGGCCGCACACGGTGGTGATCAAGAAGGGCGAGCACGGGGCGCTGCTGCTGCACGAGGACGAGGTCTTCGCGGCGCCGGCGGTGCCGCTTGCCGAGGTGCGCGATCCCACGGGGGCGGGCGACACGTTCGCCGGCGGGTTCATGGGCACGCTCGCGCGCGTGGGCCACAAGCGGCCCGACCTCGAGGATCTCAAGCTGGCGGTGAGCGTGGGCACGGTGTGCGCCTCGTTCAACGTCGAGGACTTCGGGCCCAACCGCATCCGCCACCTCGAGCCGGCCGAGCTGCTCGAGCGCTACGAGCGCTACCTGCGCATGCTGCAGGTCTCGGGCGCGCCGCTGCTGAACGCGAGCCTGCTGCCGGTCTCCGAGCACACGGTCTGAGCGCGGACGCGCCGCGGTGCGGCTGTTCGTGGCGATCGAGCTGCCGGGTGCGGTGCGCGCCGCGATCGGGCGGCTGCGCGACGAACTCGCCGCGCTCGATCCCGCGGGGCGGGTGCGCTGGGTGCGCGACGACCGGCTGCACTGCACAGTGAAGTTTCTCGGCGAACTCGAGCCCGCCCGGCTCGAGCCGCTCGCGGCGGCGCTGCGCGAGGCGAGCGCACGAGCGGTGGGGTGCACGGTGCGCTCCGGGCCGGTGGGGGCGCTGCCGTCGCTCGCGCGGCCGCGGGTGATCTACACCGCGCTCGAGCCCCGGGAGCCGCTCGCGCGCATCGCGGAGGCGATCGACCGGGCCGCGGCGCGCTGCGGGATCGAGCGCGAGCGGCGTCCGTTCGTGCCGCACGTCACTCTCGGGCGGCTGCGGGAGGGGCGGCGTCGGCGCGCCCGGGCCGGCTCGGGGCTGCCGGCAGCGCTCGAGCAGCGGGTCGCGGCGGCGCCGGTGCCCCGGCACGCACCGTTCGCGGTGACCGAGCTCGCGCTGATCGAGTCGGAGCTGCG
>RFJN01000314.1 GCA_003694875.1 Planctomycetota bacterium
ACGTAGTTCCACCGATCGACCCACGGCAGATACGGCACGTGCGCGAGCACGAGGTCCGGCAGCCGGGGAGCCGGCCGGCGCTCGGCCACGAGCACGAGCGCAGTCATGACCGCGAAACACAGATAGCGCCACGCGATCGCCCCGAGCACGGCGCCGGCTCGCACCCGCCGCACCGGCGGCGCCCGCTCGCCTCTCTCCGTCGCGCCCGCCGCCACCCGCTCCGCTCCGCTTGCCCGCGGCCCCGTCCCCGACCGGCGCGCGATTGTGCCGCCCGCACGGCACGGCCGCAAGCGCCGCACGCCCGCGCGCTTCGCCATCGTGGCCCCGAACGCGAGCCGTTTGCCCCCGCGCTCGCGCGTGCTAGAATCCGCGACTCCCGCGGCCGGAGGCCTTCGCCATGTCGTTGCTCCCGCGCACCTTCCGTTCCCTGCTCGGCGCGCTCGGCGCGCTCGGCGTCCTGCTGTGGCTCGGCTGCCACGGCGCCGACACCGCCCCGGTCGTCCACAGCACGCAGCCGCGGCACGACGCGGTGCGCCTCGTGGTGCTGCACACCGGCGACTGGCACGGCTACGCCTTCGCCTCGCAGGGCAAGCGGGGCCGGTTCGGGGGCGTGGTCGCCGCCGCCGCCGCGGTGCGACGCGAGCGGCGCGCGCTCGGTGACCGCGTGCTCGTTCTCGACGCGGGCGATCTGCTCTCGGGCCCGCCGGCGGTGGGACTGCGCGACGAGCGCGGGATCGAGGGCGCACCGTTCGTGCGACTGTGGCAGATGGTCGGCTGGGACGCGGTCGAACTCGGCAACCACGAGTTCGATGCCGGACGCGACAACCTCGAGGCGCTGATCGGGATCCTCGAACCCACGGTGCTGTGCGCGAACCTCGTCACCGCCACGGCCGAGCCCGGCGCCGCCCCCCTGCCGCGCACCGGCGCGATCCCGGGCACGGTGCGCTGGACGGTGCTGCGCCGCGGCGGGGTGCGTGTCGCCATCCTCGGGCTGATCACCTCCGAGTTGCCGTCCATCGTGGCGCGCAAGCCGCTCGAGGGGCTCGCCACCCTGCCGGCGATCGCCGCCGCGCGGCGGCTCATGCCCGCGCTCGAGCGCATCTCGGACGTGCAGCTCGTGCTCTCGCACTGCGGGATCGAGGAGGACCGTGAGATCGCCCGCGCGGTGCCGGGGATCGAGGCGATCCTCGGTGGCCACAGCCACACGACGCTGCGGCGCGCCGAGGTGGTGAACGGGGTGCCGATCCTGCACGCCGGACCGCATGGCCGCCACATGGGGCGGCTCGAACTCGTCGTGGCCGGGACCGGCGACGACCGCCACGTGGTGCGCTGGGACTGGCAGCTTCTCGATCTCCCGCGCACCCCGGAGATCGAGGCCGACACGCCCCCCGCGCTCCTCGAGGCCGAGCGCGCGCTGCGCCGTCGCGTCGAGGCGCTCGAGCGCGAGGTGGTGGGCCGGCTTCCGCAGCGGCTCACCCGCGCCTACTACACCGACAGCCCGCTCGGTGGCGCCGTGTGCGAGGCGCTGCGCGCGGCGACCCACGCCGATGTCGCGCTCGTCAACAGTGGCGGGCTGCGCTCCGATCTCGGCCCCGGACCGGTGACCGTCGCGGATCTCGTCACCGCCTTCCCCTTCGGCAACGCCGTGGTGCGCGCTGCGGTGCGCGGTGACGAGTTGCGCCGCATCATCGCGCACAACCTGCGGGTGCTCGAACACAGGGAACATGGAATGTTGCAGGCGAGCGGCTACCAGGTTCGCTACCGCGTCGGTCCGGCAGGCGCGATCGAGATCCTGTCGATCCGGATCGGAGACCGCCCGCTCGATCCCGCCGCGCGCTACGTCGTCGCCTCGAGCGACTACGTCTTCACGAGCCAGCCGCACAAGTATCTCGGCACCACGCTCGCCCCCGTGGTGGGCAGCGGCCTCACGGTTCGCGAGGCGGTGCAGGCCGCGATCGAACGCGGCCGCTTCGCGCCACCGGCGGCGGCGCGCCACGTTCGTGTCGGCGCGCCGGCCCGCGCACCCGCCGCCGCGACACGCTGATCCGCCACCGGCAGGACAACCCCGCGCAGGAGTCGACGGACATGAACCTTTCCGAGACCCGCAACCCGCTGCAGGCCGGCAGCGTCACGCACCCGAGCGCCTACCGCACCCGGCGCATGTTCAACTGGGTGCCACTCGGGGTCACCTACGCGTTCCTGTACATGGGTCGCTACAACCTCACGGTGGCCAAGAACGCGCTCGGCGACCTCATGTCCCTCGAGCAGTTCGGCGACATCTTCGGCGTCGGCACCGCGGTCTACGCCATGGCCTTCGTCCTCAACGGCCCGCTGACCGACCGGCTCGGGGGCCGCGCCGCGATCCTGCTCGCCGCGGGCGGGGCCGCGCTCGCCAACCTCCTCATGGGGCTGTTCACCCACAGCTACATCGTGCACGGCACCGAGTGGAACCCCACGCTCGTGTTCGCCGCGCTCTATGCGCTCAACATGTACTTCCAGAGCTTCGGCGCGGTGGCGATCGTCAAGGTCAACTCGAACTGGTTCCACGTCAACGAGCGCGGCACCTTCAGCGCGATCTTCGGTGCGATCATCTCGAGCGGGATCTATCTCGCCTTCGACGTGGGCTACCGCATCGTGCAGTTCTCGATCGGCCGCGGCCCGGGCGGGGTGGACGCCACCTGGCTCGTCTTCTTCGTGCCCGCGGCCATGCTCGCGCTGTTCTTCCTCGTCGACTTCCTCGTCGTGCGCGACTTCCCCTCGCACGCCGGGCTGCAGGACATCGAGACCGGCGCGGCGGTGCTCAGCGACAACGACGAGCCGATCCCCACGCTCACCCTGCTGCGCAAGGTCCTCACCCACCCGATCATCCTGACGCTCGCGCTGATCGAGTTCTGCACCGGCGTGCTGCGCAACGGGATCATGCACTGGTATCCGCTGTACGCCAAGAGCGCGCTCGTGCTCGGCAACCACTTCATGATCCGCAACTGGGGCCTGATCCTCTTCGCCGCGGGGGTGCTCGGCGGCGGCTTCGCCGGGCTCGTCTCCGACAAGCTCTTCCAGTCGCGTCGCGCCCCGGCCGCCGGTGGCCTCTACCTCGGGCTCGTGGTCGCGGTCTTCGCCATGATCTTCTGTCTCGGCGGCACCCTCCCCGAAGTCGGCTGGATCTCCACGCCGCCCGCCCCCGCGGTCGAGCAGAACCTGCATTCGGGTGATCTGATCGTGGCGGTCGACGGACAACCGGTGCGCTCGCGCGCCCACACCCTCGCGCGCTTCGACGCGCTCGGCACCTTCCGGCTCAAGCTCTGGCGGCGCGACCGCTTCGTCGAGACCACGCTGCGCGTGGATGCCGACAACTACCCGGCCTTCAAGTTCCGCAAGAACCTGATCACCGTCCAGGATCCCGGGATCGAGGGCGCGGGCAAGGCGGCGCTGTTCTGGCGCGGCGCCTGGGCGTACGAGCAGGGGCTGCGCAAGGGCGATCGCATCCGCAGCGTCAACGGCACCGAGCCCGAAGACTGGCGCGCGTTCCTCGACGCGCTGCGGCTCGACGGCAGCGACAACCGCGTCGTGATCGAACGCGACGGCGCGCAGCACACCCTGACCGTCTGGCAGTCTCCGTACGCCCCGAGCACCCCCGAGGGGCACGCCAAGTACGTCGCTGCCGGCCCCACCCAGACGCTCGACCCGTTCGTGCTCGGCTTTCTCGCGTTCTTCATCAGCCTGTGCGTGATCGGCACCCACGGCCTGCTCAGCGGCACCGCCACCATGGACTTCGGCGGCAAGCGCGGAACGGCCACGACCGTCGGCATGATCGACGGCTTCGTCTACCTCGGCACCGCGGTGCAGAGCTTCGCGCTCGGTCGCATCACCTCCTTCGACTGGGCGTACTGGCCGATCTTCCTGCTGCCGTTCGCCGTGGTGGGCTTCTTCCTGTGCACCCGCATCTGGCACGTCAAGCCGAAGGGACGCGCCGGACACTGAGAGGGGCCCGCGCATGCGTGTGGTGAGCGACTTCGACGGCGTGTGGACCGAGCCCGACGGCGAGGCGCAGGCGGTGGGCGCGTGGCAGTGCCGCCGGCTCGCCGAGGCGCTCGGCGGCGACGAGCCGGCGGCGGCGGCTCTCCTCGAGCGGGTGCGCGCCGCGGTGCGCGCCCGGCCGGAGCGCCACGGCTGGCGGCGCGCCGGCGGGCTCACCTGCTACGCAGACGAGGACCCCTACGTGTTCCACAACGCGGTGGCCGCGGCACTGTGGGACGAGGAGCCCGAGGCGCGTGCCGAGCTCGCGGCACACGGCTTCGAGAGTGCCGAGGCCTTCGCGTGGCGCTGCTTCGAGGAGGCGACCGCCGCCTGGGCGCGCGCCGGAGCGGCGCCCCTGCTCGCAAGCGCGATCGAGGCGGTGCAGGAGCTGCTCGATCGCGGCTGCGAGGTGTGGATCGTCTCGAACGGCTCGAACGAGCGGATCCGCACCATGCTCGAGGGCGGCTGTCCGGGCCTGCTCGCCCACCCGCGGCTGCGGCTGCGCGGCGACGCGCGCAAGTTCGAGCTCGAGCCGCCGGGCCGCGAGGCGGCGGCCGAGGATCCGCTGCGGCTGCACGGCCGTGCGGTGCGCACCGCGCGGCCGCACTACCGACGGCTTCTCGAGCAGATCGAGCCCGATCTCGTGATCGGCGACAACCTCTCGCTCGATCTCGCCCTGCCGCTCGCGCTGCGCCGCTCCCGCCGCTGGGCCCGCCGGCTCGAGATCGTGCTCAAGCGCAACCGCTACACCCCCCGCTGGAGCCTCGAGGCGAGCGCGGCCCACGGGATCGGGACGGTATCGCGGCTCGCCGAGCTGGCCGCGCGGCTCGGTTGAGCACCGTGTGGCGCACCCTGCTCGAGCTCTGGCGCGCGCCCTTCAACGCGGCCTCGTTCCTGATCCGCTCGCGGCTGCGGTGGCGACGGGGCACGCCGCCTCTGCCCAACGAGCCGAAGGAGGCGCTGTTCGACTACCTGCCGCCCGAACAGGCGCAGCGCTGCGAGCAGCGCGAGAAGGAGCTGCGGCAGCGCTACCGGCTCGAGACGCTGCACACCGCCTCGCGGCGCGCCGACTACCGCGAGAACCTCTACGTGCTCGACGCGCTCGCCTCGGTCGGCGACGCGATCGCCGCCACGCTGCCCGAGCGCGTGCGGGTGCTCGATGTGGGCAGCAAGAACTTCGCCTACGCCTACGCGCTCGAACGCTTCTTCACGTGGCACGGCGCGGCGCAGCCGCGCACGGTCGAGGTGGACGGCGTCGAGATCGACGGGTACGGAATCTACGACAACCTGCACTCGCGCGCCGACTACGCGCACGCCCACGCCGAGCGCGCCGGGGCGGGGCGGGTGCGCTACCACGTGCTCGACGTGCTCGACTGGCACCGCCGCCCCTACGAGGCGATCACCTGGTTCTATCCGTTCCTGACCCGCTACCCGCTGCTCGTCTGGGGGCTGCCGCTACGGCACTACCGGCCGCGCGCGCTGCTCGCGCACGTGCTGTCGCTGCTCGCCCCGAACGGCGTGCTGGTCTCGCTGCACCAGACCTCGCTCGAGCGCGATCGCATGCGCGCGCTGCTCGCCGAACACGACCTCGCACCGACGGCGGTCGTCCCCGTGCGCAGCCGCCTCGTGCGCCACTGGCGCGCGGGCGAGGACCGCTGGCTGCTCGTCACGCGAAGGCCCGCGGCGCTGCCCACAGACACCGAGCGCTGAGCGCGCGGGCCGCGCTCAGCGCACCACGACCTGCCAGCGCACGGTGTGTGCGAGCGCGCTGCGGTCGGGCAGCGCCACCCACGCGGTGGGATCGGACAGCGTCGCGGTGACCGTGTAACGACCGGGCTCGAGCGGCGGGGTGCGCACCTCGTAGCGCACCCGCCCGTCCGGCAGCGGGCGACCGCGTCCCGGCAACGGTTCCGCCGCCTCGTCGTCGCGCCCCTCGGTGCTGCCGTCCCCGTCGGCCGCCCGCACGAGGGTGAACGACGCCTCGAGCGGTCCGCGTCGCGGCGCGAGCGCCACCACCGCGAACCGCGCCCGCTCGCCGGCTCGGATCCGCAGCTGCGCTTCTGTCGGCTCGCGCCGATCGATCACCGGCAGCACCTCGTGGATGCGCACGACCATGCGCTCCATGCACGCCACGCAGAACGGCGCGCCGGGGGTGCGCATGCGGCAGTCGCGCTGCGCCCGCCACACGTCGTAGCGCCGCCGCCCCCCGCCCTCGAACAGGTCCACCGGGCGGCCGGTCCAGTTGCGCTCGCCGAGCGCGAACCAGTGGCGCCACGGAGCGTTCGCCCGCAGCGCCTCGGGGTCGTTGCCCGCCACGAGATTGGGGGCGAGCACCCGCACCGGCACGGGTCCGTTCGCCCGCGGCGCGGGCGGCCCGCTGCGCCCGGGCTCCTCGTCGTACTCGTCGCCGAGCTCGGCGAAGGCATGCCCCACCTCGTGCGGCGTGACGTCGAGCATGCCCCGCGGGATCGCACACACCCCGCCCCCGCCGGTCGCCACCCGCGCCTCGCCGTTGCCGATCACGATCGCGACCTTCGGCCCCGGCCAGCGATCGATCACCGCCGCGACCGCGGCGCGATCGACCGTGAAGACCCCGTCGCGCACGATCCCGCCGAAGACCGTGTCGCGCCGCAGCCCGCCGGGCTCGCGATCGAGTCCCGCCTCGCGGCTCCACACGTTCACCGCGTAGGCGTTGCACCACCCGGCGTACTCCGCCCACGGCTCGCTGCGCGCGAGCACACGCCAGGCCCGCTCGGCCTCGCGGTCGAAGCGCCGCTGCGCCGCCTCGTCGAGCGGGTAGCCCTCGGCGAGCAGCACGAACGAGATCCGGCCGCGCTCGGGACCGTGCACCGCGAGCGGGCGCCGGCGCAGGACCGGATCGGCGAGACGCTGCCGGGCGCGCGCCCCCCACGCACCGTCCGGATCGCGGCGCGCAATCGCCCGCAGCGCCGCCCGTCCCGCCCGGTAGGAGCCCGCCTCGAGCAGCGACTGCGCCTCGGCGAACAGCCGCTCGAGCCGGGCTGCGGCGTCCCGACGCGCGAGTTCCCGCTCGAGTTCCCGCGCCCGCTCGCGCGCGGCCGCACGCTCCGCCTCGATCCGCTCGCGCTCCGCCCGCGGCACGAGCCGCCCCTCGAAGACCGTCCACGCCTCGAACGGGGTGCGCAGCGCGGCGGGCTCGAAGCGCCCGAGCAGCACGAGCGCCTCGCGCCGGTGGGCCGGAAAGCGCTGCCACAGATCGACGAGCGCCGCGTGCGCCTCGGTCTCGAGGCCCGCGCGCAGCGCGTAGGTGGCGAGCGCGAGCAGCTCGTCCGGCCCCGGATCCGGCACGCCCGCGAGGATCGCGTAGATCGTCGAGGGCGCCATGTCGCGCCAGCGCCGCGCGTCGACCACGCGCCCGCCGCCCGGGCCGAGCTGTCCCTCGAGCCGCACGCCGTCGGCGTCCGCCGCCGTGACGCGCGCGGTGATCCCGGGCGCGAGTTCGAGCGTGATCACCGGCCGCTTCGGCGTGTCGGCGCTGAGCGCGCGCAACAGCCGCCGTTCGAGCGCCGCCACCCGCGCGCTGTCGAGAAGCCCCCAGCCGCCCTCGAGTGCCGCCTCCGGCGGTGCGGGCAGCGCAGCGAGCGCGCGCCAGTGCTCGAGCGCCTCGTGCCAGCGCAGGGTGCGCAGCGCCTGCTCGGCGCGGGCGCGCAGCACCGCCGCCTCGCGGCGCGCCTGCAGCGTGTCTTCGGGGGGCCGCTGCGTCGCGGTGTCCTCGTGGTCCGTCCCCTCGACGAGCCGCGCCTCGTCCATGGCGCGCAGCTCCGCCTGCGCCTCGTTCTGTACCGCGAGCCCGTCGCAGCGCGCCGCGAAACCGAGCAGCAGCGCCCGTGCGCCCTCGCGATCGCCCGCCGCCTCGAGCGCGCGCGCCCGCGCGCGCACCGAGGCAAACGCTGCGTGCGCCGCCTGCGCGATCGCGTCGGTGTCGGGTGCGAGTTCGCCCAGCCCCGCCCCCCGCGCCGCCTCGAGCAGCGCACGCGCGGTGCCGAACCGCTGCGCATCGACGAGCCGGCGCAGCTCGGCGGACAGCGCGCGCGCCAGCGCAGCCCGGGCCGGCTTCGCCTCGCCCGCCGGCCGGTCGACGAACCGGCGCTGCACCGCGCGCACCGCCTCGGCCGCCGTCTGCGCGCCCGCCCGCTCGAGCCGCGCCGCGAGCGCGGCGAGGGCGGTCGCCGGCGACTCGCCCGCCGCAAGGGCGGTCTGCAGCGCACGCCACGCGGCGTCGTCGCCGCCGCGCGACCGCGGTGTCGCGCGCGCCGGCGGCCCCGGGCCACGAGCGGCGGGCAGCGGCTCGGTCAGCTGCCGGTAGGCGAACTGCAGCAGCAGCGCCGAGCCCACGAGGGAGCCGAGCCACACCGCGGCCGTGACGACGGGGTGGGCGCGACGTCTCCGCCGTCGCGCCCGCGTGCTCGCACGCACGCTGCGCTCGGGCTGCGGTGTCGCAGCGCGGCGGTCGGACGCCGCGGCGGGCGCGGTGTCCGGAGCCCGCACGGGTTCGGGCTCGGACTCGGACTCGATCGGCGCGAGCGCCTCGGTGCGCCCGGTGTCGTCGGGCGACGCGTGGCGTTGGGGTGTCCGCGCACCGAGGAAGCGGATCCGCACGTGCGGACCGATACCGATCCGGTCCCCCGGCAGCAGCGCCGCCGAGCCGTCGACGCGCACCCCGTTGAGCAACAGCCCGTTGCGACTGTCGAGGTCGTCGATCTCGAAGCCGTGTTCGCACGGCCGGATCCGGAAGTGGCGTCGCGAGACGTCGGGGTGGGCGATCGGCAGGTCGTTGCTCTCGAGCCGTCCGCCATGGACGGGACGGCGCGCGTCGAAGCGGTGGACGGTGTGCCGTCCGGCCACCTCGAGATCGAGCACGAGCACGCCCGAGCCGTGGGCGGCGGGCTGCGGCCGGCCGCCGTCCCCGTCCGCCCCGCCTCTCGCGCCCGCGCTCACCGCCGCGTCCTCACGGTGCGGGCGGGGTGCCCACCTCGACGTTGGTCGCCTCGGCGTCGGTGCCGGGCAGCTTCAGGAAGATCGCGAGCTGCTCCATGAGCGCGTCCTGGTGGGCCGGATCGACGAGGCTCAGGCGGTACTCGTTGATGATCTTGATCGCCATGGCGCGCCAGGCCTGCCAGCAGTCGCGGCAGGTGTGCCGCAGCACGCGCTCGCCGAGTTCGGTGGGAAAGGGCGCGCGCTCGAGCGCGGGCGCGGATTCGGCTCCGCACCGGGTGCAGTGCACACTCGTGGCCGCGTCCGTCGCGGGATCTGCCTCGCTCATGCTATCCGTAGACCTCCTCGGTTCCGCTCTCGCCCCGCAGCGCCTTTTGCAGCGCGTTCCACGCGAGCGTGGCGCACTTGACGCGTACGGGGAACTTGCGCACCCCCTGCAGCGCGATGCCCTCGCCGATCTCGTCGCCGAGCTCGTCGAAGCTGCGCTCGCCGCGCATGGCCTCCTTGAAACGGTCGATCAGCGCGAGCGCCTGCTCGCGCGACTTGCCGCGCACCTGTTCGGTGAGCATGGACGCCGACGCCTGGCTGATCGCGCAACCGTGGCCGTGGAAGCTGCACGCCTCGACCCGGTCGTCCTCGCCCACCCGGATATCGACCGTGATGGTGTCGCCGCACAGCGGATTGAACAGCTTCACCGACTCGGTGGGATTGTCGAGCGGGCCGAAGTTGCGCGGGTTCTTGTAGTGGTCGAGGATCACTTCCTGGTACAGGTCGTCGAACGACACGCTGCAGCTCTCCGTTGCGGTTGCGGCTCAGCGGAAGAAGGCGCGCGCGCCCTCGATCGCCTGCACGAGCCGATCGACCTCCGCCTCGTCATTGTAGACGTAGAAGGAAGCGCGTGCGGTCGAGCCGAGCCCGAGCTGGGCGTGCAGCGGCATGGCGCAGTGGTGCCCGGCCCGGATCGCGATCCCCTCCTGGTCGAGCCACTGCGCGAGATCGTGCGGGTGCACCTCGGGCAGGGTGAACGCGACGAGTCCGCAGCGGCGCGTCGGATCGAGCGGCCCGTAGATCGTCGCCCCGAGCGCGCGCAGCCGCTCGATCGCATAGCCGGTCACCGCGCGCACGTGCCGCTGCACCCGCGCCATGCCGATCTGCTCGAGGGTGCGGATCGCGGCGCCGAGCCCCACCACCTGCGCGATGTTCATCGTGCCGGCCTCGAAGCGCCACGGCACGTCGTTCCACGTCGCGCGGTCGAGTTCCACCACGCGGATCATCTCGCCGCCGGTCAGCAGCGGCTCGGTCTGCTCGAGAAGCTCCCGCCGGCCCCACAGCACCCCCACGCCGGTGGGTCCGAGCATCTTGTGGCCCGAGAAGCACAGCCAGTCGCAGCCGGTCTCGCCCACGTCGACCGGCGCGTGCGGCACCCACTGCGCGCCGTCCACGAGCGTACGCACCCCGTGTCGGCGCGCCTCGGCACAGATCCGGCGGAGGTCGGGCTCGTGGCCGAGCACGTTCGAGGCGCCGGTGATCGCGCACAGCCGCGCGCGCGGGCTGCGCACGAGTTCGCACACCGCGTCCTCGTCGATCGCGCCGTCCTCGGTGAGCGGCGCGTGCCGCAGCACCGCGCCGGTACGCCGCGCCACCACCTGCCACGGCACGAGGTTGGCATGGTGCTCGGCGACGGTGAGCACGATCTCGTCGCCGGGCTCGAGGTGGCGCCCGGCCCAGCCGTGCGCCACGAGGTTGATCGACTCG
This sequence comes from Planctomycetota bacterium, assembly GCA_003694875.1. GTDB lineage: Bacteria > Planctomycetota > J058 > J103 > J103 > J103. The sequence continues at coordinate 10,747 of RFJN01000314.1, forward strand.
GTGGTGCCGCGGGTGAAGATCACCTCGTGCGCGCTCGGCGCCCCGATCCAGCGGCGCACCTGCTCGCGCACCGCCTCGTACGCCGCGGTCGCCCGTTCGGCCAGGGTATGGATGCCGCGGTGGATGTTGGCGTTGTCGTGGCGGTAGAAGTTCGCCACCGCCTCGATCACCGCCTCGGGCTTCTGCGTGGTGGCGGCGTTGTCGAGGTACGACAGCGGCTTGCCGTGCACCCGCTCGCCGAGGATCGGAAACTGCCGCCGCAGCGCCTGCACATCGAGCGCCCCCACCTCGGACTCGGGGCGCTCGAGCCGCTCGAGATCCACCACCGCTGCACCTCCGGGCATGTCGCTGGCTCTCCGCTGCCGGACGCGGGTCAGTCGCCGCGTGTGGCCGCACGAAGCGCGAGCTTGCGCTCCATGAGTTCGCGCAGCACAGGCTCGACCGCCGTGTCGCGCACCCGCTCGAGCACCGGGGCGAAGAACCCCTCGAGGATCAGGTGCTCGCAGACCGGACGCGGCAACCCGCGCGTCATCAGGTAGAAGATCTGGTTCTCGTCGAGCGGACCGGCGGTCGCGCCGTGTCCGGCGCGCACGTCGTCCTCGTCGATGAACAGCGACGGGATCGCATCGGAGCGCGCACGGTCGTCGAGCAGCACGCTGTTGCACGCCTGCTGCGAGTTCGCGCCCGCGCAGCCGTTGCGCATGATCACGATCCCGCGGTAGACGCTGCGCGAGCCCTGGTCGAGCGCGACCCGGCCGCGCAGGTCGCTCGTGGTGTGCCGCCCCGCGTGGATCACGCGGTTGAGCAGATCGATGTGCTGCCGGTCGTCGCCGTACACGAGCGCGCGCTGCTGCACCTCGCCGCCCGGCGCGCCGAGGTACGACTCGGTCTCGGCACGCGCGAGCCGCGCCCCGAGCTCGGCGTCCACCCACCGGATGCAGGCGTCCGCGCCCACCTCGGCGCGCCGGCTCTCGAACCGCATCACCGCGTGGCCGAGCGCCTGCACCGCGCTGCAGGTGAGGGACGCGCCGTCGCCGAGCACGACCTCGGTGGCCGAGAACAGCACGCCGCTGTCGATCCCGTCGTCGCACCGGTCGACGAGCACGACCTCGGCGCGCGCGGCCTTGCCGAGCACGATCACGAGGTGGCGAAACGCGCCGAAGCCCGAGCGCGGTCCGGTGATCTCGTGCCGCAGCACGATCGGCCCCTCGAGTTCGACGCCGTCGGGCACGAACAGCACCGCCCCCGCGTTGGCGAACGCCTCGGCGGCGGCAACGAACTTGCTGCGCTCGGGCGCGAGCGTCGAGAAGGCGTGCTCGCGCCACAGCCGCGCCGCCTCGCCCTCGAGATCCGACAGCGTGGCGAGCACCACGCCGTCGGGCAGCGCCGCCGGCGGCTCGATCGTGAGAGCGCCCTCGAAGCCGATCGGCCGCTCGGCGAGTGCGAGCCCGCGCAGCGAGGTACGCCGCCAGTCCTCGTCCGAGCGCGGGTCGGGCTCGGGCTGCGCCTCGAACGCGCGCCAGGCGCGCTCGCGCTGCTCGCGCCGCCAGGCGGGCTCGCCCGCCGCGATGCGCTCGATCGCCTCCTGCCCCGCCCCCACCTGCAGGGGCGGCTCGGACACCGCCGCCGGCCCGCTCACGACGCGACCTCCGCCGCGGCGGCCTGCTGCGTGTAGGACTCGTAGCCGCTGCGCTCGAGTTCCTGCGCGAGCTCGGGACCGCCCGAGCGCACGATGCGGCCGTCGGCCATGACGTGCACGAAGTGCGGCTCGAGGTACTCGAGGATCCGCGAGTAGTGCGTGATGATGATCGTGCCCATGTCGGGGCGCCCGAGGGTGCGCACCCCCTTGGCCACGATCCGCACCGCGTCGATGTCGAGACCCGAGTCGGTCTCGTCGAGGATCGCGTAGCGGGGCTTGAGCAGCGCGAGCTGCAGGATCTCGTTGCGCTTCTTCTCGCCGCCGGAGAAGCCCTCGTTGAGGTTGCGCGTCGCGAAGGAGGGATCCATCTCGAGCACCTCCATCGCCGCCTTCACCTCCTTCTGCAGCTCGAAGACGCTGATCGGCTCGCCGCGCACCGCGTTGACCGCATGCCGCAGGAAGTTGATGTTCGAGACCCCCGGCACCTCGGCCGGGTACTGGAAGGCGAGGAAGATGCCGCGGCGCGCGCGCTCGTCCGGCTCGAGCTCGAGCAGGTTCTCGCCGTCGAGCAGCACCTCGCCGCCCACGATCTCGTAGCGCGGGTGGCCGGCGAGTGCGAACGCGAGCGTGGTCTTGCCCGAGCCGTTGGGCCCCATGACTGCGTGCCGCTCACCGGGCCGCACCACCAGATCGATCCCCTTCAGGATCGGCTTGCCGTCGACGTTGACCCGGAGATCGCGAATCTCGAGCGGGCTGCCGCCCTGTCCCACTGTGTCAGAAACGCCCATGGTGCACCCATCTCCTCGACTTCGAACAAGTTCGGTTCGTGAACCGCAGCGCGAACGTGACGCCGCGTCCCGACGCGACACGGCGGCACCGTCCGCGACATCGGCCGCAATGCCCGCCCCGCGCCGGTTCGTGAACGCCCGCGCGAGGCACAGTCCCCACACGATAGCAAGCGGCGCGCCGTTTCCAAGAACCCGCTCTCCCGAGCGCAGCGTGCGAAAACGCTAGAAGCGGGCCGGGACGCGGGTTACAATGCGCGTTTCCGCACAGCTCCTGCCGGAGTTCGCAAAGCGACCGACCATGCACGACGCGATCTATCTCGACAACGCCGCCACCACGCGCACCGATCCTGCGATCGCCGCGCAGCTCGCCGAGGACTCGCTGCGCCACTACGCCAACCCCGCCTCGACGCACCGTGCGGGGCTCGCCGCGCGGCGACGGCTCGAGCAGGCGCGCGAGACGATCGCCGAGCGGCTGCCGGGCTACCGGGTGGTCTTCACCGCCTCGGGCACCGAGGCGATCCACCTCGCGATCCGTGGCGCCTTCGGCGTCCGGCCGCGCCGGCGCCGCGTGCTCGTCTCCGCGGTCGAGCACCCCGCGGTGCTGCGCGCCGCCGAGGCGCTCGTGCCGCTCGGGGCCGAGGTCGAGACGATCGCCGTGGATGCGGCGGGTCGCGTCGACACCGAGCGGCTCGAGGCGCGGCTCGCCGAGGTGGGCGAGCAGGTGGCGGTCTGCGCCGTCATGGCGGTACAGAACGAGCTCGGCACGATCGAGCCGCTCGAGCGGGTGCGCGCGCTGCTCGCGCGGCATGCGCCGCAGGCGTTCTTCTTCGTTGACGCGGTGCAGGCGCTCGGCAAGATCGTGTTCGACCCCGAGACGATCGGTGCGCACGCCTACGCCTTCGCCTCGCACAAGATCCACGGTCCGAAGGGCATGGGGTGTCTCGCGGTGCGCGAGCCGGTGCACCTCGCTCCGCTGCTGACCGGCGGCGGGCAGGAGTTCGGCCTGCGCAGCGGCACACCCGACGTGCCCGGTGCGTGCGGCTTCGCCACCGCCTTCGTCGAGGCGTTCGACCACGCCGCGCGCCACGTCCGCCACCTCGAGTCGCTGCGCGCACAGCTCGCCGAGGGGATCGCGCGCATCGAGCCGGGCGCCGTGGTGCACGGTCCCGGCGAGCCCGGCGGCTGCTCGCCCTCGATCCTGTCGGTCGCCTTCCCCGGCCGACGCGGCGAGCAGGTGCAGCACGCGCTCGAGGCCGAGGGGCTGTACTGCTCGACCGGCTCGGCGTGCCACAGCGCCGAGCGCAAGCCGGGCCACGTGCTGCGGGCGGTCGGCATGGACCCGGTGCTCGCCGAGGGCACGGTGCGCTTCGGGCTGAGCTGGACGAACACCGAGGCGGAGATCGAGCGCGCGCTCGAGATCATCGCGGCCGCGCTGCCGCGCGTGCCGGCACGGGCGACGATCGCATGACCGGCGCCGACCTGCTGCTCGTGCGCTTTGCCGAGATCGGCATCAAGCGCGGCAACCGCAAGCGATTCACCCGCGCGCTCGCCGACCGGATCCGCGAGACGACCGAGGCGTTCGGCGCGGTCCGCTCGGTCCGCCCCACCCACAGCCGCATCCTCGTGGAGCTCGATCCCGACGCTCCCGCGGTCGCACGCCGGCGCGTGCTCGAGCGGCTCACCGACACGCCGGGGGTGCACACGGTCTCGCCCGCGCACCGGGTGGCGGCCGACATGGAGGCGCTCGCCGCGGCGGTCGCCGACCGCGCCGAGCAGATCGTCGCCCGCCGCAACCCGGCGACGTTCCGGATCACCTGCTCGCGCAGCGACAAGCGTTTCCCTCTCACCTCCGACGAGATCGCGCGCGAGCTCGGCGGCGCGGTGCTCGCGCGCTGCCCCGGGCTGCGGGTGCAGCTCAAGGGGGCCGATCTCGAGATCGGGGTCGAGATCGCCACGCTGCAGCACGCCTACGTCTATGCCGAGCGGCTGCCCGGCCCGGGCGGGGTGCCGGTCGGGACCGCGGGCGGGGTGGTGCACCTTCTGTCCGGCGGCTTCGACTCGCCGGTGGCGGGATCGCTGCTGCAGGTGCGCGGCTGCGAGCTGACCCCGATCTACTTCCACAGCTTCCCGCTCGTGGGCGACGCGGCGCGCGAGAAGGTGATCGATCTCGCCCGCATCCTCTCGCGGCGGCAGCGCCGCATGCAACTCGGCGTGGTGGGCTTCACCGAGGTGCAGACGACGCTGCGCGATCGGTGTCCGGCCGACCTGCTCGTGGTGCTGTACCGGCGCATGATGCTGCGGGTCGCGGACGCGATCGCCGAGCGGCTCGGCTTCGACGCGGTCTCGACCGGCGATGCGCTGAGCCAGGTCGCAAGCCAGACGCTGCCCAACCTGCGAACGATCCAGGCGGTCTGTTCGCGGCCGGTGCTGCGGCCGCTGCTCGCGTGCAACAAGGAGCAGATCATCGACACCTCGCGCCGGCTCGGGATGTTCGAGATCTCGGCGCGACGCGCCGACGACTGCTGCTCGCTGTTCGTGCCGCGGCACCCGCGCACGCGCGCGCGGATCGAGCACGCCGAGCGGGCCGAACGCGGCCTCGACATCCCGGCGCTCGTGGCGCAGTGCCTCGAGCGCACCGAGTGGATCGAGCTGTCGTGCGGCCGGGTGTGCGAACCGGAGGACGCCCCGCGCGCCTGATCTCCCTGCCGGGCGTCGAAATCCGTCGGGCGGGGCGTGCGCCATGGTCGGCACAGGAGCCAGGCGCGGCGCCCGTGCGATCGGTGTGTCGCCGCGACATGTCGCCGGGCGCGGCACGCGTCTGTCACAGCAAGCGGCCGGATTGCACAGCGCTGCCGTGACGTTCGCTCCCTCGATTCCCGCTACCGACGACGTTCGCTCGACGGAGTTCCCGGCCTGCCGGGTTCGCCGCGATCGAGCCCGCTCCGACGAGCCGCATGTCCGGCGCCGGGATCGAAAGGACAAGGAGGAACCCGGGAATCCGGGAAGCGATGGTCCGGCACGATCCCGGCACGCGTGTTCGTGCCCGCGTCCTCGCCTGCCACGGCGTGCGGCCTCGCCTTCCTGCACCACCTTGCGGGACACTGCTTCCCGCGACCGTGCCCTCCCCGCCGTGCCCAGCCACCTTTCCCAACCCTGACCTCCAACCACAACCACCTGCAGGGGCGGGGATGATCCCCGTCCCCCTGAGCGAATCGATTCTGGCGTTCCTGACATGCGTCTCAGGAAGCGTTGCGTCGCTGCGGCGGCCGGTATCCCACGGAGGCGGCGTACGGCGGGCGGATGACGAACATGCGAGGCGCCACATAGTTGTCGGAGCGACGGCGTCTCGCCGTCGCCGCGGGGCGTTGGGGCCTCCATTGCACCGCCAGCCGCGGCATTCGGTGCAATGAACAGCCGCTATCGTCGGTGGTGCGACGGCGAGACGCCGTCGCTCCGACGGTAGCGGTCTGTGCAGGCTGTTGACGCAAGCGACCTCGTCGCGCACAAGGCAGCCATGAACGTCGCCCACGGCGAGCAAGCGGCAACACCCTGTTCGCAAGCCGCGACACGAAAATGCCGATAGCCACGGCACGCGGCACCCTGTCCTGCATCGTCTTCGTTCAGGCGCAGCGGGGTTGCCCCCCGCCCGCGCCGGCCACGATCGGGCATGGCACGGCACCGCCGAACACTGTTCCTGTCCCGGCGATTCGTTGCGCCTCGCCACCGGCCGGCGTGCCGTTGCGGTTGCCAGCTTCATTCTGCGCGGTGTCGAGGCAACCATCGCCGGCGCGAGTACGCATCTCGAGATCCTGATCGACCAGGGACTCCTGGGTTCCTGGGTTCCTCATTGTCTTTTCCATCCCGGTCTGTGCGCGCGGATCGCAGGAAGGCGAGAACCATGAGGAACCCAGGAACCCAGGAACTGTGGTGATGGAGGCTGGTTGGGGAGAACGATACGGTGGCGCTTTCCGATCCGCGCGCCCTTCTTCCGGGCCTTCGGGATCCACCCCGGCCGGACGGGCAGGCCGGTGCCATGGCCGGTCATGTTCGTGGTTGGTGCGGGCGGGGATCCACCCCGCCCCTCGAGGAACGTGTGGAAACCGGGCAACACCGACCAGCGCTGCGCACCGCCTCGACCACCGTCTCCACCGACCGCGACCTCTCGCTCCGACACCCGAGCCGGTCACGACGCTCGCGACGCCGGGGCACGTCGCACGGTCAGGCGGAATCGCGCTCGCGTCGCGGCGGCTGCGCCATCGAGACGATGTGGTGGGTGAGCTGTTCGAGGAAGAAGCCGAGATCGACGCTCACCACCGCCACGTCGTCGGGCACCGCGAGGGCGGTGGCGGTGAAGTTGAGGATCCCCTTGATCCCGGCGCGCACGAGATCGCTCGCGACCGGCTGCGCCTGCTCGGGCGGCACCGCGAGCACGGCGATCCGGATGCCGGCCGCACGGATGCGCTCGACGAGCCGATCGACCCCCTCGATCCGCAGGCCCTCGATCCGGCGGCCGACGAGCCGCGGATCGCGGTCGAAGATCGCCTCGAAGCAGAAGCCCTGCTCGCGGAAGCCGCGGTGGCGCACGAGGGCGCGACCGAGCTGGCCCACCCCGACGAGCGCCATGGGCCAGCGGCGGTCGGTGCCGAGCGCGTGGCGCAGCGCCGCCACGAGCGGCTGCAGGCGGTAGCCCACCCCGCGCGCCCCGAGCGGCCCCACCGCCCCGAGGTCCTTGCGCACCTGCGCCGGCGTGAGCCCGAGCGCCCGCGCGAGTTCCTGGCTCGAGACGGTGCTCTCGCCACGGGCGAGCCGGCCCTCGGCCTCGCGCAGATAGAGGCTGAAGCGCTCGAGCACCGCGTGCGGCAGCCGCCCCATCCCCCCACGCTGATAGCGTCCGGAGACCACGGGGCTCAGAACCCCGCGAGCGGATCGTCGCGCCAGCGGGCCGGCGCCGCGATCGGCTCCCAGCGCAGTTCGCCCGACTCGGGCAGCTCGACGTGGCGGCCGCCCCCCACCTCGTCCGGCAACCACACGAGCGGCCGCGCCTCGTCGGGCCCACCCACCCGCACCACCCGCCCCTCGCCGCGCCCATCGATCCGGATCCAGGAGCCGACGGGAAACAGCGAGACCGCGGTGAAGATCGCGCGCACGACCGCCGGATCGATCTCGCGCCGCGCTCCGAGCGCGGCGGCCTCGCGCA
>RFJN01000315.1 GCA_003694875.1 Planctomycetota bacterium
CGGTGGCCGAGCGCGCGGTGCGCGTCTTCGAGGCGCTCGCCGAGGCCGAGGCGCGGGTGCACGGCGCCGAGAGCGCCGAGACGGTGCACTTCCACGAGGTGGGAGCGATCGACGCGCTCGTCGACGTCGTGGGTGCGGTGGCCGGGCTCGACGCGCTCGGGATCGCGTCGGTGAGCTGCGGGCCGATCACCGTCGGCGACGGCGTGATCGAGGGCAGCCACGGTGCGCTGCCCGCCCCGGGACCGGCCACCCTCGAGCTGCTGCGCGGCTTCGAGCTGCGGCAGCGGCCCGGCGCGCACGAACTCGCCACCCCCACCGGCGCGGCGCTCGTGCGCGTGCTCGCCGGGGCCGCGAGCCGACCCGCCCCCCCCATGCGACTCGAGGCGGTGGGCTACGGCGCGGGGGCGGCCGACCCGCCCGGGCACCCCAACGTGCTGCGGCTGTGGGTGGGCGCCTCGGTCGCGGCCGGCGACCGCGGCCCGCGGCAGGAGGCGGTGCTCGAGCTCGAGACGCAGATCGACGACTGCAGCCCGGAGCTGCTCGCCACCGCGCGCGAGGCGCTGCTCCGAGCCGGTGCCCTCGATGTGATCTCGGTGCCGTGCCACATGAAGAAGGGACGCACCGGGCTGTGGATCCAGGTGCTCGCACGTCCGCAGGACGCCGCGCGGCTCGAGCGGCTGCTGTTCGAGGAGACGAGCACCTTCGGCGTGCGGCGGCGGCTGTGCGAACGCAGCGTGCTCGAGCGCCGGAGCGTCACGGTGCCGATCGAGGGGATCGCGGTGCGCGTCAAGCTCGGGCTGCTCGAGGGACGGATCGTGACCCGCAGCCCCGAGCTCGAGGACGTGCGCGCGGTTGCGCGCCGCCTCGAACGACCGGTACGCGAGATCTACGAGCGCGCCTGCGCCGCGGCCGCCGCGCTCGGGCCCGGCTGAAGCGCGATCTCGTCGTCGCACTCGAGCGCGAGCAGATCCTCGAGCCGCTGCCGCCGCCGCACACACCGCAGCCGCTCCCCGTCCACGAGCAACTCCGGCGGCAGCGGGTGGCCGTTGTAGGTGCTCGCCATGGTGGCGGCGTACGCCCCCGCCTCGAAGCACGCGAGCAGATCGCCACGCGCAAGCGGCGGCAGGGGCCGCTCGCGCGCGAGCACGTCCGCGCTCTCGCAGATCGGCCCCACCACGTCCGCCGGCTCGAGCGCGGCGGAACCTGCGGACTCCGGAGGGCTGTCGGCACGCACCGGCCACACCGTGTGGTACGCCCCGTACAGCGCGGGCCGGATCAGATGATGCATGCCCGTGTCGGTCACCACGACGCGGCGGCCGCCGGAGCGTTTGACGTGCAGCACGCGGCCGACGAGCAGCCCCGCGCGCGCGGCGATCGAGCGGCCGGGCTCGAGCACGAGCCGCAGCGCGCGCTGTCCGATCCGCTCGGCGTAGCCGCGCGCGAGCGCCTCGAGATCGAGCGGCGGCCCCTCGCCGTAGCGCACCCCGAAACCGCCGCCGAGATTCAGAAGCCGCAGCGGGTGGCCGTCGGCGCGCAGCGCGTCCCACAGCGCGAGCAGCCGCTCGAGCGCGTCGAGGTACGGGGCCGGCTCGAAGATCTGCGAACCGATGTGCGCGTGCAGCCCCACGAGTTCGAGCGCCTCGCTCGCCCGGCACCGCTCGGCCGCACGTGCGATCGCCGCGCGCGACAGACCGAACTTGGCGCCGCGCGTGCCGGTGGCGATGTGCGCGTGGGTGCGCGGATCCACCTCGGGATTGACCCGCAGCGCGAGCCGCGCGCGGACCGAACGCGCGGTGGCGAGCGCCTCGATGCGCTCGAGCTCGGAGACGCTCTCCACGTTGAAGCACAGGATGCCCGCCTCGAGTGCAGCGGCGATCTCGTCGTCGCGTTTGCCCACCCCGGCGAACACGATCCGATCCGGCGCGGCGCCCGCCCGCAGGGCGCGCGCGAGCTCTCCGCCCGAGACGACATCGAAGCCCGCGCCGCGGTCGGCGAGCAGCCGCAGCACCGCGAGGTTCGCGTTCGCCTTGACCGCGAAGCACAGCAGCGGATCGAGCGCGGCGAACGCGCGCGCGAGCCGCTCATGGCCCTCGCGCAGCGCCCCGGCGCTGTAGATGTAGAGCGGCGTGCCCACGCGCTCGACGATCGAGGCCACCGGCAGCTCGTCGGCGAACAGCTGCCCGTCGCGATAGTGAAAGCCCGTCCGCACCCCGCTGCCCTCCGCGCGCCCGAAGCGGGGCGCAGTATACCGCGGCCGCAGCGCGGACGCGCTCAGCCGAGCAGATCGAGCCGCGCCGGACCGAGGTGCTTGCGCAGCCGACGCATAATGCGCGAGTGCAGCTGGCAGACCCGCGACTCGCTGAGTCCGAGCGTCAGCCCGATCTCGCGCATGGTCATCTCCTCGAAGTAGTACAGCAGCACGATCAGCCGCTCCTTCTCGTTGAGCAGCCGCGTCGCCGCCTCGAGCAGGTCCTTGCGCTCGATGCGCGCCATGGGCTCGGGCTCGCGACGGTCGCACAGCATGTCCACCTTGCGCAGCGCGTGCTCGTCCTCCTCCGAGCCCGGCCACGCCTCGGACAGCGACACCATGGTGACCGCGTTCGCCTCCCGCACCATGGCCTCGAGCTCGCCGAGATTCATGCCGAGCGCCTCGGCGAGTTCGCCGTCGGTAGGCTGGCGGCCGAGCAGCGTCTCGAGCTGCTGCTGCGCCTTGCTGAGCTTGTTCGCCTTGGTGCGCACGAGCCGCGGCACCCAGTCCACCGCCCGCAACTCGTCGAGGATCGCACCCCGGATCCGGGTGGTGCAGTAGGTCTCGAACTTCACCCCGCGCTCGAGATCGAAGCCCTCGATCGCGTCGCGCAGCCCGAACACGCCCGCGCTCTTGAGATCTTCGAGGTCGACGCTGTTGGGCAGCTTGCGGTACAGACGCTCGGCGGTCTGGCGCACGAGCGGCAGGTACATCTCCATGAGCCGGTTGCGCAGACGCCGCGAACCGGTCGCCTTGTACTCGCTCCACAGCGCGATCACCTCCGGCGGGGTCGGCTTGCCGCGCCGCCGCCTGCCGCCGTTCGCCCCCCGCTTGCGCGCCACCGCCGTCACCGCCGCACTCGCCCCGGTCGTCGCCTTCACAGCCTTCTCCCCTCCTCTTCCGGCACACCGCACTCGCCCCGGCCCGCACGGGATCCGCCCCGGCCGAACCCCGCACGACCGCAACCTCTCTCGCTCCCGACACCTTCGCCCACCACAGCCCGGAGCCCGCTCGCCCCGACGCCCCCGCGCGCGCTCACCGCTCGCCCTCCGACCCGCCCTCGCCCTGCTGCTGCTCGCGCAGCAGCAGCTCGCGAATCTCCCCGAGGGTGTGGGTCTTCTTGAGCTCGGTGATCCGCCGCAGCCGCTCGAACACCTCCTCGCCGTACAGCCGGTGGCCCGACGGGGTGCGCTCGGCCTCGGTGATCAGCTCCATGGTGGTGTAGTTGTGGATCGTCTGGCGGCTCAGGCCGCTGTACTGCATGACCTCACCGATCTTGTAGAGCTTGCGCGGCGGCGGACCGATCGGTCGATCTCGCTCGCCCGCCGCCTTCCGCCCGTCCGGATCCGCCGCCACGACCCCTCTCCGTCACCTTGCGTCCGGGATACTTTATAAAACGTAAAGTAGGCATCGCGACCATAGAGGTGCGCGCAAGGGCTGTCAACGGGATTTTTTTGGGGGGCTTATCGGAAGCCGGTTAGCGGGCAGTGTTTGCGGAATGTTCGGGAGGCGCCGGCACCGGATCGGGGCCCCAGCCGCCCCACGGGTGGCAGCGCAGCAGACGTCCGAGGGCGAGCCACCCGCCGCGCCACGGACCGTGGCGCTCGATCGCCTCGGCCGCGTACTGCGAGCAGCTCGGCTGGTAACGGCAGTGCGGCCCGAGCCACGGCGAGATGCCGCGGCGATACAGTCCGATCAGCGCGAGCGCGAGCCACTGCACCGCCCGCCCGAGCCACCTCACGATCCGGACTCCGCGCGCGCGCGCGCCGCACGCCGCGCCAGCCGCGCGGCTCCGAGCCGCGCGAGATTGCGCACGCTCTCGCGCAACGCCTCCCACGGCGCACGCTCGGTCTCGGGCAGCGGGATGCACACCAGATCGAGCCCGGGCGGAAGCGCGGGCCGCTCGAGACGAAACGCCTCCCGCAACCGTCGCCGCGTCCGGTTGCGCCGCACCGCGTGCCCCACCTTGCGGCTCACCGCCGTGCCGAGACGGCTCGGCAGCGTCGGGTCCTCGCGCGCCGCGACCACCATCTTGAGCCAGCGGTCGCGCACCCGCACCCCCTCGCGGAACACGCGTTCGTACTCACGCTTGCGCCGCAGTCGTACCGCGGCCGGGTACCTGAGCCGCTGCGCCACTCGCCCCGCCTCCACACACCCCGCCGATCATAGACCGGCGCGCGAGCGCGCTCAAGCGAGCGCCACTTTGGCAGCCTCCCCCCGCACCCTCTCCCCGCGCGACCGTCAGAATGACAGCGAGCACGCGAGCGCCCGGTCTCGCGGCGCCGCAACCCGCTACCCGACAACCAGCAACGCGCAGTCGTGGCCGAGCCGAAAAAACGGCACCACCGTTGCTCAACCTGCCTCCCCTCACCGCCGGAGCGCCCGGCGGACGTGCGCCGCGCACTCACCTCGCGGCACCGTCAGGACGACAACGCCGGCGCCGCCGGGCGGCGCCACCGAACCCAGGAGGAGGGAAACCGACGTGGCAAGGATTCGCCCCTTGAACGACAAGATCGTCGTCAAGCGTCTCGAGGCCGAGGAGAAGACCAAGGGCGGGATCGTCCTGCCGGACACCGCCAAGGAGAAGCCGCGCGAGGGACGGGTGATCAGCGTCGGCGAGGGCAAGCTCCTCAAGGACGGCACCCGCGCCCCGATCGGCGTCAAGGAGGACGACCGCGTCATCTTCTCGAGCTACGCCGGCACCGAGGTCAAGCTCGACGGCGAGGAATACCTCATCCTGAGCGAGGACGACGTGCTCGCGGTCGTCGAGTGACGACCACGCACGCAACGGGCGCCACACGCCCCGACAACACGGTCGCAAACCCAAACCCGGATTGAGGGAGACGCAACGACCCATGGGTGCAAAGAAGATCGCATTCGACATGGAGGCCCGTGAGGCCGTACGCCGCGGCGTGCGTCAGCTCGCCCGCGCGGTCAAGGTCACGCTCGGCCCCAAGGGCCGCAACGTCGTGCTCGAGAAGTCGTTCGGCCCGCCCACCGTCACCAAGGACGGGGTCTCGGTCGCCAAGGAGATCGAGCTCAAGGATCGCTTCGAGAACATGGGCGCGCAGATGGTGAAGGAGGTCGCGAGCAAGACCTCCGACGTCGCCGGTGACGGCACCACCACCGCGATCGTGCTCAGCGAGGCGATCTTCGAGGAAGGGCTCAAGAACGTCGTCGCCGGCGCGAGCCCCATGGCGCTCAGCCGCGGCATCCACAAGGCGGTCGAGACCATCGTCGACGAGCTCAAGCGCCTCTCGACCCCGATCGAGGACTCGGCGCAGATCGCGCAGGTCGCCACCATCGCCTCCAACGGCGACGCGGTGATCGGCAAGATGATCGCCGACGCCATCGAGCGGGTCGGCAAGGACGGCGTGATCACCGTCGACGAGGGCAAGTCGCTCGAGACGACCGTCGAGTGGGTCGAGGGCATGCAGTTCGACAAGGGCTACATCAGCCCCCACTTCGTCACCAACCCCGAGACCATGGAAGCGGTGCTCGAGGACTGCTACGTCCTGATCTACGAGAAGAAGATCTCGAGCGTGCGCGACCTGCTGCCGCTGCTCGAGAAGGTGGCGCAGAGCAACAAGCCGCTGCTCATCATCGCCGAGGATGTCGAGGGCGAGGCCCTCGCCACTCTGGTGGTCAACAAGCTGCGCGGCGTCTTCAACTCCTGCGCCGTCAAGGCGCCCGGCTTCGGTGACCGCCGCAAGGCCATGATGGAGGACATCGCGATCCTCACCGGCGCCACCGCCATCTTCGAGGACCTCGGCCTCAAGCTCGACCAGATCGGTCTCGAACAGCTCGGTCGCGCCAAGAAGGTCGTGGTTACCAAGGACACCACCACGATCATCGAGGGTGCCGGCTCGGCCGACAAGATCCAGGCGCGCATCGCGCAGATCAAGCGCGAGATCGAGAACACCACCAGCGACTACGACCGCGAGAAGCTCCAGGAGCGGCTCGCCAAGCTCGCCGGTGGCGTCGCCCAGATCAAGGTCGGCGCGGCGACCGAGGTCGAGATGAAGGAGAAGAAGGCGCGCGTCGAGGACGCGCTGCACGCGACCCGTGCGGCCGTCGAGGAAGGCGTGCTGCCCGGCGGTGGCGTGGCCCTGCTGCGCGCCCGCTCGGTGCTCGACGAACTCGAGGCCTCGCTCAGCGGTGACGAGGCCACCGGCGTCGACATCGTGCGCCGTGCCGTCAGCGCCCCCATCCGCATGATCGCGGAGAACGGTGGCGTCGACGGAGCGCTCGTCGAGGAGAAGGTCAAGAGCGGCGACAAGAACTTCGGCTACAACGCCGCCACCGGTGAGTACACCGACCTCTTCGAAGCCGGTGTCATCGACCCCACCAAGGTCACCCGCACCGCGCTCCAGAACGCCGCGAGCGTGGCGAGCCTGCTGCTCACCACCGAGGCGCTCGTGAGCGAGATCCCCAAGGAGGAGAAGGAGCCCGCGGGCATGGGCGCCGGCATGGACTTCTAGTCCCCGACGCACACCGCAGCTCCCACCAGGGTTGGCGCCTCCCCCCGGCGCCAACCCTTTTTTCGTGCCCTGCGGAAGAGAGCGCGAACGTGGGTTGGCTTTTTTTAGTGCCCTGCGGAGGGGGCGTGACCGTGGGCGGGCATTTTCTCGTGCTCTGCGGAGAAGGGGCTTGAGCTCTGGCCACAACCATCCGCAGGGGCGGGGTCGATCCCGACGCCCCGGACGGAAGACGAGGCAGGACGGGGTGTCGCGTGCCGTGGTTCTCGGCATTCTCGTGTCGCGGCTTGCGAACGAGGTGCTTGCCGCTTGCTCGCGGTGGACGACGTTCACGGCAGCCTTGTGCGCGACGAAGTCACCTGCGTTGACAGCCTGCTCCGACCACCATGTGGCGCCTCGCGTGTTCGTCATCCTCCTGCGGTATGCGGCCTCCTCGCGGCCGCTCCCTGCCATCGCCCCCCACGGCCCTGCCTTCGTGACCCCAGCCCGCCCTTGCGGACCCGCCCCGTTGACGGGCCGCGTCCACGACGCTACCATGCCCGCGTCGCCGGGCATTCCGGGGTTGTCCGGTCGCGCGCTTCTCCACCGAATCGCGAGGGCCAACCCGTGCGCGTGCGTACCCTCCTGGCCGCGGCCCTGCTCACCGTGACCGCCGCGACCGCCGCCTCCGCCTACCGCTTCTTCTTCGCCGACCGGCTCGCCGAACAGCTCGAGCAACAGGTCGGCACGAGCGTCTTCGTCGTCGACGAACTCGTGCGCGTCTGGTCGTATCAGGACGTCGACGGCTACGTGCGCTTCGATACCCGCCGCTTCCGCTGCGCCGTCCCCGCAAGCGCGACCGAGTCCATCGCCTACCTGCGCGAGGTGCAGCGCCGCCGCGAGCAGGGCGATACCACCCCGCCGCTGCTCGCCCTGTTCGGCAAGCTCGCGCGCCCGCCGCTGTGGGGTCCGGTCCTCGCCGGGCAGGAAGACGGGGTCGCGAGCGAGCAGATCGTGCTCGTGTGCGACCGCATCGAGAAGCCGCGCAAGCGCTTCTTCCTCGAGGGCCACTGAGATCGCCGCCGCAGCGGCCCGACCGACCCCATGACCACCACGGCCGCGCCGCTGCTCGTGATCGCCGCCCTGCCCATCGAACTCGCCGGCCGCGAACGCACGCTGCCGCTGCGCGAGCACGAGGGCAGCCGGCGGCTGTGGTTCCGCCCGGGTGCTCCCCTCGCCCTCGCCACCACCGGCATGGGGCGGCGCGCGGTCGAACGCCACCTGCCGGCGCTGCTCGAACGCACCCGCCCCCGCGGCGTCGTGCTGCTCGGCGTCGCCGGCGGCTGCGCCCCCGAACTCGCCCCCGCAAGCCTGCTCATCGCCGATCGCCTCGCACTCGACCTCGATCCCGCCCCCCGACCGAGCCCCGAGCCCGACCCCGAACGCA
>RFJN01000316.1 GCA_003694875.1 Planctomycetota bacterium
ACGCATACCCAGACGATCCTTTTCCAGAATGGCACGGTGCAGGGCGCGGACCACACCCTCACCCAGGCGCTCGACTGGCGCGGGGGCACGATCGCCGGCGCCGCCGGCGGCGGCCAGAGCACCACGCTCGCGGCCGGCGGCACGATCTCCGGCGGCACGAAGTACCTGCGTGATCGCAACCTCGTGATCGCCGCCGGCCAGACGCTGCAATGGACCAGCGGCAACTACATCTATTACCAGGGCTCCAGCACGATCACCAACCAGGGCGCCTTCGCGTTCTCCAACACCTCCAGTGCCAACCTGTACCCCAGCAGTGGCGGCACGCTGTCGTTCGACAACAGCGGCACCCTCACCAAGACCGGAACAAGCGGCGTCTACTTCGGCAGCGCGGCAACGTTCACCAACACCGGGCTCGTCGATGTCCAGGGCGGAGAACTGCAGTTCGCCTCCGGCGCGAGTTACACCCAGACCGCGGGCACGACGAAGCTCAACGGCGGCAACATCCGCCTCTACGGCGCCGGTCCCCTCGACATCCAGGGCGGCACCCTGAGCGGCGGCGGCACCATCTACGGCAACGTGCAGGTTGGCGGCACCATGGCGCCCGGCTTCTCTCCCGGCAAGATCACGATCACCGGCAACTGGACCCTCACGAACACCGCCGTCACCCAGATCGAGATCGGCGGGCTCACCCAGGGCGTCGACTACGACTGGATCGACGTGGGCGGCACCGCCACCCTCGCCGGCGCCCTCGAGCTCTATCTGTGGAACGGCTGGACGCCCGGCGCCACCGACGTCTACACGATCATCACCGCCGGCTCGATCACCGGCCAGTTCGAGGGAGCGGCCGACGGGGCGCTGATCACCACCGCCGACGGACTCGGCCAGTTCGTGATCCACTACAACCCCACCTCGGTCACCCTCTCGCTCTTCGACGGCTCGATCGCCGTGCCCGAACCCGGTACGCTCGGCCTGCTGCTCGTGTTCGGCGCGCTCGCGGGGTGTCTCGGCCGCTTCCGCCGCCACTCGTAGACAGCGCGACGCGGGCCGCCGCGTTGCCCACCCGTCCTTCGAAAACTTGAGACCGACGGCGGAGTGTCGCTCCGCTCCGCTTCCGGTCTCTGGAGGACCAGCCGTTGCCAGCTTGTCGGCTCTCCGCCCGAGACCACACACGGCAGGCTGCCCCCTGCCCGCGTCGCCGTCACCACACCACCACGCACATCCCCAACGGACAGCCCCACACTCCCAGAAACCGTGGTCCTTCGGAGCGGGTCGCGTCGGCCCCGAAAACGCGACACCCTCAACCCGGCAAGCGCTCCCAGAGCCGATCGAAGTCGGCCTCGAAGGCGCGCGCCACCGCGGCGTTGTTCTTGATGAAGAACCGGTCCTCGGCGTGCTTGCGCTCGGCGTTCGACGACAGGTTCGCGCTGCCGTTGAACGCGTCCTCGCCCTCGACGTGCACGAGGTACTTCTGGTGCATCGTGCGCCCCGAGGTCTTGACCTCGATGTCGAGCCCCTCGTCGGCCGCAAGCGACCGCAACCGATCGGCCACCGCCTCGTTGTACTTGCGATTGAGGATCACCCGCAGCCGCACCCCGCTGCGCGCCGCCTCCACGAGCGCGGCGAACTCCGGCGTCGAGACGCTGAGACCGTAGGTCGCGAGCTTCAGCGTCTCGCCCGGCTTCGCGCGCCGGATCATGTCCACCGCCCCCGCCCCGATCGTCGCACTCTCGTACACCACCGAGCCGTCGGGCTGGCGCACCGGCACCATGCGCTCCTCGTTCACGCGCGCAAACCCCGCGTCGCCCTGCGGCTCGTCCGGCCGCCGGGCGCTGAACGCCACCCGCCGCAGATCCGCGGTCAGGAACCGGCGCATGCGGTACCACGTCGACCGGGAGATCTCCGGCAGCGCCCGCACCTGCTCGAGCGACTCGAACTCCCCGTGCGCCTCGCGCCATGTCACGATCGCGTCCGCGGCGGCACGTGTCGCCCCGGCCGCGATCAGCTCCTCGCGACTCGCGAGGTTGACCGACAGCTTGCCGTCGCCAAACACCACCTGCTCGCGCAGCCGATCGATCCCGTCCGCTCCGAGCGCCTGCGCCGCGGTCGGCACGCGCGCGAGCAGATCGTCCGCGTCCTCGAAACGCCCGAAGCGCAACCGCTCGGCCGCAATCGCCATGGCGATCTCGCGCCCCCGCTCCCCCCCGCCGAACCACGCCGCGATCCGCTGCCCCGCGCTCGGATCGTTGAGATCGAGGATGTCGTCCGGAGCGAGCCGCGAGAGCGAGGCGCCCGCGCCCGCCTCGAGACCGACGACCTCGGAGGGGCGCTTCGACGGATCGGCGCGAAATTCGGCCTCGATCCTGCGCTTGTGCTCGCGCGCCTCCTCGAGCGTGAGGCTCGCCCGTCCGTCGTTCCACAGCGCCTCGAACTCCGCCTCGTAGTGCCGCATGACGAGCCGGTTGGCGGCGACCGTTGCATCGAACGTCATGAGGTTCTCGTAGTTCTTGCGATCGGCCGACGGCGACCAGTTGAAGCTGCCCGCCACCATGCGCCGCGGCTGCCCGTCCACCAGCGTCACGAGCCCCTTGTGGTGGTTGAGCCCGCGGGTGACCCCGTGATCCCAGCGCAGCCGCTTCGCCGCGGCGTCCCAGCGGTAGGGCTGATCCTTCTTGAACCGCACCTCGAGGTTGTCGAGCCCGCGCGCCTGTGCCTGCTCGACGAGCCACGCGGGCCGATAGCCGTTGGCCTGCGTGGTCTGCGAGAAGTCGGTCAGGATACGAATGTGCGCGTTGGGGTTCGTTTCGGCGATCTCGAGCAGCTTGTCGGCGATCGCCTCGTCGGTGAACGAGAAGATCATGATGTGGATATCGAGCGGCCGCCCCGCCGCCTCCCGAACCGCCGCGTCGAGCTGCTCGATCACCGTGGCGCTGAGACTCGGCGCCTCGGGATCGCTGTTGAACACGACGTCGATCCCGTCGCGAACCGCCGCCTCGCGCGCCCGCTCGCGGTCGAGCCAGGCGTCCACCTCCCGCAACCGCGCACGCAGCGCCGCCCCGCCTCCGGGAAGCGCATCGAGCGCGGGCTCGATCACCGTCTCGGCCTCGCGCAGCGTCAGCACCCGGTTGGCGTCGAGTGCGGCCGCCTCGCGCAGCAGCCGCCGCAACGTGCCGGCCACCCGCGAGGGCACCACCGCGAGCGCCCCCTCCACGTACGAGACCGCGTCCGGCTCGAGCCGCAGCCGCGACACGATCCCGAGACCGCTCGCGCTCGGCTGCACCGAGAACCGCACGGGGCTCGTCCCACGCGTCGGCGCGCTCGCGTCCGCGCCGGTCGCCGGCTGTTCGCCCCCACCGACGCGCCCGCTTTCGGCGGCGACGTCGGTCGTCCCGTCCTCGATCGGCCGCCCGATCGCACCCGGCCCGTTCACGCTCATGGCACGACGCTCCCCCACAGACGCCCGCGATCCGCCTCCGCCACGCCGCGGCGCCCCCCCTCGCCGCACGGCGCTCGCCACGAGCGCCACCGCCCGCGTCCGACCCGAGCGCCGCTCAGCCGCGGAACCAGCGCCGCCGACCGCGCCCGTTGGACCCCCGCTCGCCGCGCCCCCGACCGTCGCCGTCACCGCGCAGCCGCTCGAGCAGCCGATCGAGCACCTTGGCCGCCTGCCCCGGCGTCTGGTAGCGCTGTTCGGGCCGCTTCGCCATGCACTTCATCACGAAGCGGTCGACCTCGGGCGGGATCTTGCGGTTGAGCTGGCGCGGCGAGGGCGGATCGACGTTGAGCACGAGCCGCCGGATCTCGGCGCGGTCGCTGCCCTGAAACGGCGGCGTCCCGGTCAGCAGGTGGTACATGGTCGAACCGAGCCCGTAGACGTCCGAGTACGGCCCGATCCGGCCGAACCGCCCCCCCACCTCCGCCTGCTCCGGGGGCTGGTACTGCGGGGTGCCCACCGAACCGGTCTTCGGGCGGTCGATCTCGAACTTGTCGAACACCGCGAGACCGAAGTCCATGAGCACCGCGCGGCCGGTGTCCTCGAGCATGATGTTGGCCGGCTTGAGGTCGCGGTGGAAGATCCCGCGCTTGTGGATGAACTGCAGCGCCTCGGCGATCTCGCGCCCGATCGAGAGCACCTCCTCGACCGACGGCACGCGCTCGCGGATCAGGTCCGCGAGCGAGAGGCCCTCGATGAACTCGAGCACGATGTAGTCGAGCCCCTTCTCGCGCCCGACGTCATAGATCTCGACGATGTTGGGATGGCGCACCTGCGCCATGATCGCCGCTTCCTTCTTGAAGCGCTCGATATCCTTGACCGTGGCGACCCCGCTGCCCACGAGCAGCTTGAGGCACACCGGCGTCGGATCGTCTCCGTCCTGCGCCCGCACGACGAGGCCCATGCCTCCCCGGCCCACCTGTCCGAGGATCTTGAAGCGACCGAAGCGGCCCGCGCGCAGCGAGCGGCCGAGGCGCGCCACCACCGCGCGCTCGATGCGCTCGGTCGTCAGATCCTCGGCGAGCATGAGCGGATCGGTCGGGTCCTTCTGCCGCATGCGCGTGGCATACAGCATGTAGAGGTACTCGAGATCGGGCTGGCTGAGATAGCCCTCCTTGACGAGGACGTGCCCGATCGGCGGCGGAGGCTGCATCTCGGCCTGCACCTGCAGGCACCACTTGAGCTCGGCGAGGTTGATGAACTCCGCCTGGATCGCGAGATACCCGAGCTTGAGATCATCAACCTGCTGTTGTGCCATCGCCCGTGCCGACACCGTACGCTTGCCTTCCGTCCCGACCGCCACGGCCGCGCGCGACCGCTGCCGCGACCGGTCGCCGCCGAATAGGCCTGCTCCGCAACCCGCGGGGAAAGGGTATCGTAACCCCCGACCCGACAGCGTCAAGCGAACGCGCGCCGAGCCCACCCGCGGCGCGGCTCGTTCGCTCCGCCCGATGCGCGGGTTGCACGAACCGCGCCGTCGAGCCACCTTGTCCCTGGAGCAACCCGGCCGCCCGGGAGGACAAGCCCCCATGCACGCACCTCGCCCCGACCATCGCGCCACCGCGTTCGTCCCGCCGTCCGTCGGCCGGGCGCTCGCCGTCCTCGCGCTGCTCGCCGCCGCCCTGCCCGCCGCGTCCGCGGACACGGTCCAGCTCGAGGACGGGCGGCAGCTTCGCGGCAAGATCGTGCTCGAGGAGATCGGGGGCCCGATCCGGATCGTGGACGCCGACGGCGCTGCGCACACCGTCGCCCGCAGCCGGATCCGTGCGATCGTGCGCGACGAACCCGAGGGCGGCTACATCCGGCTCGCACGCTACAGCGAGCACTGGGCGCGGCTCGAGGTGGCCTCGGTCACGCTCGTGCAACCGTCCACCGGCAAGCAGGTCACGCTCGCGGGAGCGGTGCACATCGCCGATCCGGCGTACTACCGCAGCCTGCAGCGACGTCTCGACGAGCACGACCTCGTGCTGTTCGAGGGGGTGGGTGCGGACAGCAGCGAGGATCTGCGCACGATCCGGCTGCCGGACGCCGCACAGCGCGCCCGCGAGCTGCGCCGCCGTCCGCCGGGCTTCCCCCCGCCGCCGTCCGACCCCGGACCGCTCGATCCGCTCACGACGCTGCAGACCCTCATGGGCCGCGCTCTCGATCTGACCTTCCAGAAGGACGCGCTCACCTACGAACGCAGCTGGTGGAAGCCCGCGGACGTGAGCGTCGAGGAGCTCAAGGCGCTGCTCGCCGAGAGTGGCGTCGGCCCCCTCGAGCTGCTGCGCACCCGGGCCGACCGCGAGGCCGAACAGCAGTTCGAGCGCACCATGGCGCGCGCGCTGCAGGATCTCGCCGCAAGCCTCGTCACCGGCAAGCCGCTGCAGGCGATCCTCAAGGAGAGCTTCGGAGAGCTGCTCGTGCTGCAGATGACCGGCGCCGACGCCCACGGCGCCGGTGCGGTCCAGAAGCTCGGGCCGCTGCAGCTCGCGCTGATCGTGGGACGCAACGATCGGGTCGAGCAGAAGCTCGACGAGGCGCTTGCGCTCGAGGACGCCCGCCGCATCGCGATCTTCTACGGTGCGGGGCACATGCCCGACCTCGAGGCGCGACTCGCCCGCAAGGGCTTCCGTCGCGCGAGCGTCGAGTGGCTGCCGGCGTGGGAGATCCGCTGGGAGCCGCGCTCGATCTGGGAGCGGATCGGCGGCGGCCGCTGAGCCGCTCGCACGGCTGCTGTCCCGCTCGCGGCGAACGCTACGCCAGCCCTTCCACGAGCACCTCGGCGAAGCGCGCCCCCGGCGCGGCCAGGACGAAGACCGTGGCGGGCAGCGAGCGCGTCCTCGCCTGCAGCTGCTCGTAGTAGCGCACGCGGTCGAGATCGTCGCGCGGCTCGGCCATGCCGAGGAACACCAGGTCGGCCTCGCGCGAGTGCTCGTGCAGCACCTGCTCGAACCGCCGCCCCTCGGCCGCGATCAGCTCCAGCTCCGCGCCGCCGATGTGCAGCGCCTGCACGAGCGGCGCCAGATTCGCCCGCGCCTCCTGCAGCGCCTCGGCCGAACCGACCATGCGCAACAGCCGCACCCGCGCCCCCGACCACGAGCGGCTCGAACGCAGCAGGTGGGCGAGGATCAGCATGAGCGCGCCGTTGGCGCCGAGCCCGCCCCACCACACGTCGATCCGCTCTCGCGCACCGAAGCCGCGGCCCTGCGGATCGCGCAGGATCACCAGGTTGCGCCCCGCGCGATGGATCGCGTCGAGCAGCGCGCAGTAGCGCGCGCGCACCTCGGCGCGCTCGCTGTCGCCGAGGATCACCGTGTTCGGCACGAGGTGGCCGTAGCCGTAGATCTCCACGAGCCGCCGCGCCCCCTCGAAGGGATCGGGCGCCGCCACGAGACGCACGAACGCCTCCACCCCCTCGCGGCGCAGATACGAGCGCATCGTGCGCTCGAGCTGCAGCCGCCGCTCCGGTCCCGCCGCCTCGTCGGTCACCACCGAACTCACCGTGACGAGACCGCGCCGGTGGGTGAGATCGACCGCGAGCTCGATCAGCCGCCGGCGCTGCGTCGGCGCGCCGGAGAGCACGAGCGGGTGCGGACGCCAGGTCTTCATCTCGGGCTGCTCCTCGATCCGCAACAGCCCCGCGCGCACGAGCGCGAACCACAGCCCGCCACGCACGTCCCCCCACGTGCTCTCGATCTGCCGGCGCTCGAGCCACAGATACACCCCGAGCACCACGCAGCCCGCCACCACCGTCGCCACCGGATCGATCAGCACCATGACCACGACACACAGCCCCGAGCCGAGCAGCGACAGCCACCACGGCACGCGGAACGACGGACGGTAGGACGGGCTGCCGAGCGCACCCTCGAGCGCGGCGGCGAGATTCACCGTGAGATAGGAGGTGAGGAAGAACATCGTGAGCACCGGCGCGACCGCGTTGAGATCGCCGAGCCACACCGCCACGAGCGCGATGCCGAGGGTGAAGATCGTGGCGAGCCGCGGGGTGTCCTCCGGCCCGCTCCCGCGCCCGAGCACCCGCAGCTTGCCCGGCAGCACCCCGTCGCGCGCGAGCGCCTGCAGGATCCGCGGCGCCCCGAGGATGCTCCCCATGGCGCTCGAGAGGGTGGCGCCCCACACCCCGAGCAGGATCGCGTCGCCCCACAGCGCCATGCGGCGCATGATCAGCGGATCGGAGATCAGCAGCCGCGGATCGGCGCGCTGCACGAGCAGCACCGGCAGCGCCATGTAGATCACGTACCCGGTCAGCAGCGCCGCAAGCACGCCGCGCGGGATCGAACGGGCCGGGTCGGCGAGATCGCCCGACATGTTCACCCCCGCCTCGACCCCCGTCACCGCGGGGAAGAACACCGCGAGCACCACCCAGAACGAGGCGACCGGCGGCTCGGGAAGCTGCGCCAGTTGGGCCGGATCGGCCTCGACGGGGTGTCCGAGCGCGAACGAGAGCAGCGACAGCGCGATCACCGCCATGACCACGTACTGGCTGCGGATCGCGAGGCGTGCCGACACCATGGCGAGAGCGGCGACCGCGAGCGTGGTCACGACGCCCACGGTGCGCTGATCGAGCTGCGGGAACACGTTCACGACACTCTCGGCGAAGCCGATCGTGTAGAGCGCGGTCGAGAGGGCCACCGCGAGGTACAGCGGCAGCCCCACCGCGCCACCGGCCTCGACACCGAGCGAGCGCGAGATCATGTAGTACGCGCCGCCGCCGCCCACCGGCCGGTTGGTGGCGATCGTGGCCATGGACAGCGCGGCGATGCCGGTGATCGCGGTGCACAGGGTCACGATCGCGAGCGCGCCGGCCAGGCCCACGTTGCCCACGACCCAGCCCATGCGCAGGTACATGATGACGCCGAGCACGGTGAGGATCGACGGCGTGTAGACACCGCCGAACGTCCCGAGCCCGGCGCCGCGCCGCGCCGACCGGCCCGCCTCGCGTCCGCGTTCCCTCTCGTCGCGCTGCCGTCGCACACCACCTCCTCGCCGTCTTCGCGGCGCCCTGCCGCGCGCGGGGATCATACCCGCGCGGGCCACGCGTCGGTGCGAGCAGTTGCACCCACGCGTGCGCCGACCCCCCGGTGCGCCGTCGTCCTGCGACCCTTTTGCCCCCGCGACGCGAGCCCCACACACCGACGTCTGCACCGCCCCGCGGCCCCCTTGCTCGCGCGCCCCTCGCCGACCGCAAGGCTCGCTCTTCCGAAGCCCTTGCGTCGCGTCGGTGACCGCTGCTAGAATCCGGCCCTTCACCGAGGAGGGGGAAGACTTCTCGGCACGGGCGGGGGCGGCCGGCGGCCGTCTCCGCCGGACCTCGCACTGGCGGCCACGCGGCGGAGGCAGCGACAGCCCGTGAAGAGCAGCAGGAAGAGAGCGCGTGCGCTCGGCATGGTCGAGACCCGCGGCAAGATCGCCGCGGTCGAGGCCGCCGACGCCATGGTCAAGGCGGCGCCGGTCGAACTGATCGGCCGCGTGGCGATCGGGGCGGGCTACTACACGGTGCTCGTGCGCGGCACCACCGGCGCGGTCAAGGCCGCCACCGACGCGGGAGCGGCGGCGGCCTACCGGGTCGGCGACCTCGTGAGCGTGCACGTGATCCCCAAGCCCGACCCGCAGCTCGAACCGATCATCCCCGGGGTCTGCGAGACCGGCCCCCTTCCCTACCTCTAGGCCGCAACCGTTCCCGACTGCAGGAGAGCCGAGGTGGACAAGGACCTGCTGGCGCTGCAAGAGGTGCGCGACCGTCTGCTGCGCGCGAAGGAGGCCGCGCGCGCGCTGCGCGGCTTCTCGCAGGAGCGCGTCGACACGATCTGCCGCGCCATGGCGATGGCGGGCTCGCGCGAGGCCGCACGGCTCGCGCGCATGGCGGTCGAGGAGACCGGCATGGGCGTGGTGCGGTCCAAGGAGTACAAGAACCGCGTCGCCTCCGAACTGCTGTGGGACGCGATCCGCGACATGAAGACGGTCGGGGTGATCGGCCGCGACGAGGCGAACGGGGTGGTCGAACTCGCCGCTCCCATGGGAACGGTCGCCGCGATCATCCCCACCACCAACCCGACCTCGACCGCGATCTACAAGGCCATCATCAGCCTCAAGGCGCGCAACCCGATCGTCGTCTCCCCGCACCCGCGCGCGACCCGGTGCATCGCCGAGGCGTGCCGCGTGGTGGGCGAGGCGGCCGAGCGCGCCGGCGCGCCGCGGCACGCGGTGCAGTGCCTCGAGCACGTCACGCTCGGCGCCACGCAGGCGCTCATGAGCCACCCCCTCACCGGCGTGATCCTCGCCACCGGCGGCCCCGACCTCGTCAAGGCCGCCTACTCGAGCGGCAAGCCCGCCCTCGGGGTCGGGGCGGGCAACCCGCCGGCGATCATCGACACGAGCGCCGACATCGCGCTCGCCGCCCGCATGCTCGTGCTGTCGCAGACCTTCGACAACGGCACGATCTGCGCCTCCGAACAGTCGATCGTCTGCCTGCGGCCCTTGCGCGAGGCCATGCTCGCCGAGCTGCGGCGACAGGGCTGCCACATCTGCAGTGCCGAGGAGATCCGCAAGCTCGAGAAGATCGTGGTGCGGGGCAAGCGCCAGAACCCCGCGATCGTGGGCCAGTACCCGCGCAAGATCGCGCAGATGGCCGGTTTCCGGGTACCCGACGACACCACGGTGCTGATCTGCGAGTACGAGGGCGTGGGCTTCGAACACCCGCTGTCGATCGAGAAGCTCTCGCCGATCCTCACCTTCTACACCGTGAGCGACCTCGAGGCGGCGATCCGGCAGGCCGACGCGTTGCTCCGCTTCGGCGGCGACGGCCACACGCTCGCGATCTACACGCAGCACGAGGAGACCGTGCTGCGGCTCGCCGATCAGCTTCCCGCCTGCCGGATCATGGTGAACGCCCCCACATCGCAGGGCGCGGTCGGGTTCGCGACCGCGCTGCTGCCGTCGCTGACGCTCGGCTGCGGCACCTTCGGCAACAACATCTCGAGCAACAACATAGGCCCCCTCGATCTGATCAACCGCAAGCGCGTGGGCTGGGTGCGGCCCGAGATCACCCGGCCCGACTTCGATCCCGACGCGTTCTTCGCCGAGCTGCGGGCGCGCGCCTACGGCGTGCGCGAACTTGGGGGCCCGGGCCCGGTCCGTCCGTACCTGCACCCCAAGGCGGCCGCGTCGAACACCGCGCCGCGCGGCGTGACGCTGCCCAAGCTCGAGCGCGGCCAGCTCGAACGCATCCTCACCCGGAGCCTCGGCGGGTGAGCCCCCAAACGATCAACGTTAGAGGAGAGTGAGACGCATGAGCCGAATCGCACTGGGCATGATCGAGACCCGCGGACTGGTGGGCGCGATCGAGGCGGCCGACGCCATGGTCAAGGCCGCGCGCGTGACGCTGATCGGCAAGGAGATCATCGGCGGCGGCTACGTGACCGTCATGGTGCGCGGTGAGGTCGGGGCCGTGAAGGCCGCCACCGACGCCGGCGCGACCGCCGCGCGGCGGGTGGGCGAACTCGTGAGCGTGCACGTCATCCCGCGGCCGCACAGCGACGTCGAGCAGATCCTGCCCGCCGGCGGTGGCGTGACGGCCGAGGCGAGCGCCGCAGCGGCCGGCTGAGCCGGACGCAGTGACCCGGGGCGGGCGGCCGCTCGGTCGCCCGCCCGTTGATCGATCGGCGCCCGGCGCACCGCCGTGCCCGCGCGCCGCGAGACCGGAGGCGACACCGTGGCGGAACTCCGCACCTTCACCTATCTCGACGTGCTGCAGCCGCAGTTCACCGCGTTCGTGGCCTCGACCGCCCGCGGCTATCTGCCGGTGGCCGAGCAGGCCTCGCTGTGGGTGGAGATCGCGCCCGGGATGGCGATCCAGCGGGTGACCGACGTCGCGCTCAAGCGCACCGACGTGCGCCCGGCGGTGCAGGTCGTCGAACGCGCCTTCGGCGTGCTCGAGGTGCACTCGTTCGACCAGGGCGAGGTGCGCGAGGCGGGTCGCGCGATCCTCGAGTTCCTCGGCCTCGAGGAGAAGGATCGCATCAAGCCGAGCATCAAGACCGGCACCATGATCACCAACGTCGACCCCTACCAAGCCATGCTGATCAACCGCATGCGCCGCGGCTCGATGCTGATCGCCGGCCAGACGCTCTACATCCTCGAGGTCTACCCCGCCGCCTACGCCTCGATCGCCGCCAACGAGGCGGAGAAGGCGGCGCCGGTCAACATCGTGCACGTGCAGCCGATCGGCGCGTTCGGGCGCGTGTACCTTGGCGGCACCGAGGCCGCGATCACCGAGGCGGCCAGGGCCGTCGAGGACGCGCTCGCGGCGATCGACGGGCGCGAGGGTTGACGCCGCGCCCCCCCGACGCGCTACGATGCGCACCATGAGCGGGCGGGACCGAGACGGGCGGGCGATCTCGCGGCTGTTGCGCGGACTCGCCGCGATCGCGCTGCTGTGGACACACGCTGCGGCACTGGCCGCCGGCGACGCCACCGAAACGGGCCCCCGCATCCGCTTCGAGCAGCGTCGCCTCGACTTCGGCAAGGTCGTGGCGGGCAGCGTGATCGAGCGCCAGTTCGGCTTTCGCAACGTCGGCGACGCCCCCCTCGTGATCCGACGCGTCAAGGCGAGTTGCGGCTGCACGGCCGCGGTCGGCACCCGGGAGCCGATCCCGCCGGGGGGCAGCGGCCGCATCGAGGTCCGCTTCGAGAGCGGCGACCGCCGCGGTCTGCAACAGGTGCAGATCTACGTCACCAGCAACGATCCCACCCAGAAGGACATCGGGCCCTACACGAGCGTGCTCACCCTGCGCGGCGAGATCATCTCGCTGCTCGACATCCTGCCGCTCACGGTCTACTTCCCCCCGGCGCCCGCGGGCAAGCCGCTGCAGGCCGAGGTGCGGGTGCTGCCCACCGATCGCCCTGCGGTGGCTCCGCTCGCGGTCACCACCACGAGCCGCTTCGTCCACGCACGCACCGCCCCGCTCCGTTCGGGCAAGCGGACGGGATTCCGGCTCTTCGTCTCGATCGACCCCGACGCCCCCCGCGGCCGCATCGACGAGCGCGTCCACGTGCGCACCGACCACCCGCGGCAGCCCGAGATCACGATCCCCGTGCTCGGATCCCTGCACGGCCCCATCACGGCCTTCCCCGATCGCATCCAGCTTCCGCCCAATCTCGAACGTCCCGAGGCGAGCGTGGTGCTCGAGCGCGTCGCAGGCGAGGGGCCGATCGAGGTCGTCGCCCTCGAGGCGCCGCCGCAGCTTCTCGCCGAGGCGCACGCGATCGTGCCGGGCCGGCGCACCGAGATCACGGTGCGCCCCGCGCCCGACGCGCCACCGGGCCCGTTTTCGGGCACGCTGCGGATCTTTGTCGCCGATCCCGCCGCGCCGCTGTTCGAGATCCCGATCGTCGGCGAGCGCCCGCACCGCGTGCGACTCGATCCCCCCGCGCTGTGGTTCGACAAGCCCGGCGAGGCCCGTGTCCGCGTGGTGTTGCCGCGAGGCCATCGCGTGCTCGGCGCTGCCGTCGAAAGCGGCCCCTTCGCGCTCGTCGGCGTGACGCTCGAGAGCGAACAGGACCCACCGGTCTACCGGTTGCGCGTGCGCTGGCAACCGGACGACGCCGCGCACCCCTCGCCGGTGCGCGGCCGCCTGACGTTGCACACCGACGTCCCCGGCGAGACGACGCTGCACCTGCCGCTGCGCGCCCGCCCCCGGCCCTGAGACGCGAGTCCGCCCGTGCCCGCTGCCCTCACGCTCTACCAGTACCCCGGACTGCGGCCCAACGCGACCCTGTCGCCGCCGTGCGGCAAGGTCCACATGGCGCTCGCCTTCAAGGGGCTGCCCTACGAGGTGGTCGATCTGCGCTCGCCCTTCGCCGTGCGGCGCCGCAATCCCCGCGGCCGCGTGCCCGTGCTCGCGATCGGTCACGAACTCGTCGTCGACAGCACCGACATCCTGACCGCCCTCGACACGCACTTTCCCGACACGCCGCTTCTGCCCGAGGGCGCGCGCGAACGCGCACGCGCACTGCTGTGGGAGGACTGGGCCGACGAGGTGCTGTACTTCTACGTCGCCTATCTGCGCTGGCACACCGAGGCCGGCTACCGGCGAGTGCGCACCCACGGATTTCCG
>RFJN01000317.1 GCA_003694875.1 Planctomycetota bacterium
AAAAGACACACCGCTCCATGTCGGCCCTGCTCCTGCCGCCCTTCGCCACGTCGCTGTCCCCTTCCGTCTACCGCACGGCGTCTCGCCGCACCTGCCACCGCCGCGTCCGCCGCCGCGCCGGCCCGGACCGGAACCCGACCGGACCGGACCGGGCGGCGCCCACAGCGTAGCCGGCCGCGCACGATCGGACAACCTGCAAGCGCGGCGGAGCGGGCCGCGCGGTCGCGGTGTCCGCCCGCGGCACGCCGAACCGGTGCGACTACGCCTTGTCGCCTGACTCTTCGCCGTCGTCCTTCCGGTCGCCTTCGGCCGACTTGCGGTCCCGCCCGGCCTCGCTCGACTCGAGCGTCTCGATGACCTTGTCGACCAGACCGTACTCCTTGGCCTGCTGCGCGCTCATGAAGAAGTCGCGGTCGGCGTCCTTCTCGACCTCCTCGTAGCTGCGCCCGGTGTGCTTGACGAGGATATCGTAGAGGATCTTCTTGAGCCGCAGGATCTCGTCCACCTGCCGCTCCATGTCGCTCGCGGTGCCCTGGCTGCCGCCCCACGGCTGGTGGATCATGATGCGGCTGTGCGGCAGGGCGAAGCGCCGGCCCGGGCTGCCGCCGGCGAGCAGGATCGCCCCCATGGACGCCGCCTGTCCGATGCAGTAGGTCGAGACGGGGCAGCGCACGAACTGCATGGTGTCGTAGATCGCGAGCCCCGCGGTGACCGAACCGCCGGGGCTGTTGATGAACACGTCGATGTTCTTGTTCTTGTTCTGGTACTGCAGGAACAGCAGCTGCGCGACCACCACGTCGGCGAGCGCGTCATCGATCGGCTGCCCGACGAAGACGATCCGCTCCTTGAGCAGCCGGCTGTAGATGTCGTAGCTGCGCTCGCCGCGCGCCTCGCGTTCGATCACGAACGGAATCAGGGTGTTGTGGAAGCTCGTTCCCAACGTCTCGTCTCCTGTTCGACCGGCCGGCGCCCCGCCGGCCCCTCTCTCCCCTCGCCGCACCGGTTGCGCACGCCACGGCAGCATAGCCGCCGGTCCGACAACCCCGCCGCCGGGCCCTGGCCCGTGGCGTTCACTGCCGGCGTGTACGCACCGCGCGACGAGCGTCAGCTCGTGGCGGCCGCCTCGGCCTCCTTGACCTCCGCCTTGGCGCGCAGGTACGCCCGCGCCTTCTCGAGCCGCAGCACGTGCCGCAGCGCGTTGATCTGGCCCCGGCGCTGCAGCTGCTCGTAGTACTCCTGTGGATCCTGGCCGGCGGCGGAGGCAAGTTCCACGACCCGGCGCGCGATCTCGTCCTCGGTGGCGAACAGCCGCTTCTCCTGCGCCACCTTCTCGAGCACGAAGTTGGCCTTGAGGTCCTTGCGCACGTCGCTCTCCGACTCCGCACGCACCTTGCCGGCCTCGAGCACCGCATCCTCCTCGGAGCGGCCCTGCATGAGTGCGGTCATGCGAGCGCGCAGCGCCATCTCGTCGAGTTCCCGCTCGACGATCTCCTCGGGCAGCTCGAACTCGACCCGTTCGAGCACCCGATCGACCACCGCCTGCTCGAGCTGGCGTTCGGCCTGCTGCTCGCGATCGCGCTCGAGCCGCTCGCGAACCCGTTCGCGCAGCTCGTCGATCGTGTCGCAGCCGAACTGCTCGGCGAACGCCTCGTCGAGTTCGGGCAGCTCGAGCTTGCGCACCCGCTCGATCGTGATCCGCAGCGCCTGCTCGTCGCCCTCGACGCCGAGCGCCTCCGGAATCGTGGCGGGGATCTCCACGACATCGCCCACGCCGTGGCCGGCGAGCTTGTCCGCAAGCCCCTCGATCTCGACCGGGCCGACCCGGTTGTTCTCCGGCCAGACGCTCAGGTTCTCCTCGGTGTGCTTGACCTCCCCGTCGCCGAGGAACTCGACCTTGGCGACGACGAGATCGCCCGGCTGCACACCGGCGCCTTCCTCGCGGTCGACGAGCTTGCTGCGCGAACGCCGCAGCGAGGCGATCGCCTCCTCGACATCGGCGTCGGTGACCACCACCGCCGGCTTCTCGACCACGATCCCGTCGAGATCGGGCAGCTCGAAGCGCGGACGCAACAGCAGTTCGACGTGAAAGACCAGCGCAGGATCGGCCTCGGGGTCGAAGGTCTCGACCTCGAGGCTGGGCTCGCCGATCGGCTCGAGTTCGTTCTCCTCGACCGCCGACGCGAACGCCTTCTGCACCAGGTCACCGCGCACCTGCTCGCGCACCTGATCGCCGAACCGGCGCTCGATCAGTCGCGGCGGCACCTTGCCGCGCCGAAAGCCGGGAAGAGCGATCTGGCGCGCGATGCTGCGCAACTGCTGATCGATCTCGCCGCGAACGGTCTCGCGATCGAGCTGAACATGTACCTTGACCTTGCACGGTCCGATCTCTTCGATCTCGACAGCCATGTACCCGGGCTCTCCTGCAGCGTTGACGGCGTTGCCTCGAAACGGCGGAAGCTACCCGCCCCGATGGCGCGTGTCAAGCGGCGCAGACCGGCTGCGAGCGCCTGCCGCGCCGCGGGACGCAGCTCGGCGCCGACGCGCCGGCCGACAGCGCACCGTGCACCCCCATGGCCGCCAGCGATACCGAACGGGTAAGATCGGCCGGCGATGGACACCATTGCGCGACTGCGTGCCGCGGCGACCGCCATCGTCGCCGTCCTGGCGTTCGGCACCCTGGGCTACGTCCTGTTCGGCTGGCCGGTGCTCGACGCGCTGTAC
>RFJN01000318.1 GCA_003694875.1 Planctomycetota bacterium
GAATCGAGACGAACTCGTCCGGCTTGTGCGACTGCCGCCCGTCGCCGGGGCCGATCAGGACGCCCGGGACGGGACCGCCGGCTACTTTCGACAGGAAGTACATGTCGGACACCCCGCCGAACGGCTGCAACCGCGCCTCGGGCAGCGCGCGGCGGGCCGCACGTACGATGGCCGTGTCGGGATCGGTCGCCACCGGCAGGAACCGGCGTGAGCGGATCTCCAGTTCGCTTCGCACCAGCCGCTCGAGGTCGGCGACCGCCTGCGCGTTGTCCCAGCGCGGGGTGGTGCGCACATCGAGCACCACGCGGCACCGATCGGGAATCACGTTCGGCGCGCTGCCGCCCTCGATCTGCGTGGCCTGGATCGTTGGGCGGCCGGTGCGCGGATCCGCCCCGGTGACCGCGATCCGCGCGGCGAGCACCCGCAGGGCGATGATGTCCTCGGCCGCGTGCTCGATCGCGTTGACCCCCTCCCAGGGGCGCGAGGCGTGGCCGGCCTGGCCGTGCGCGTGCAGGATCGCGCGCACGAGCCCGCGCTGGCCGTTGCAGATCTGCAGCCGCGTCGGCTCGCCGATCACCCCGCCGTGCAGCCGTCCGAGCTGCGGCAGCACCACCTCCATGCCGCTCGGGCCGGCCGCACCACCCGCCTCCTCGTTCACCGTCGCCGCGAACACGAGCCGTCCCCGCGCGCCGGGGTCCGCGGTGGCGGCGAACGCGGCGGCCATGGCGGCGACGCACGACTTGGCGTCGGTGGCGCCGAGGCCGTAGATCCGATCCCCCTCGCGCTCGGCGCGCCACGGATCGCGCGTCCAGGCGTCGGTCGCCGGCACGGTGTCGAGGTGCGAGTTGAACAGCAGCGTGCGTTCGCCGCGTCCGCGCTCGCAGATCACGTTGTGTCCCAGCCGCTGCGGCGACAGGCCCGCCTCGCGCAGCGCGTGCTCGAGCACGTCCGCCGCCGGCCCCTCCTCGCCGGAGTAGCTGCGCGCCTCGATCAGCGCCGCGAGCAGCGCCACCGGATCGATCGGGCCGTTCGCCGTGTCGCCCACCGGCCGCCCCCCTCACGCCCCGGGGATCAGCATGGTGCCGATCCCCTGGTTGGTGAAGATCTCCATGAGCAGCGAATGGCGCGTCAGACCGTTGATGATGTGGGCCTTGGCGACACCGCGCTCGACCGCACGCGCGCACGCCTCGAGCTTGGGGCGCATGCCGCGCGCGGCGGTCCCGTCCTCGATCAGTGCGCGCGCCTGGCGCACGTCGAGCACGCTGTAGACCTCCTCGCTCTTGCCGAACGCCTTGTAGACGCCGGGCACCGACGTCATGACGATCAGCTTCTCGGCGCGCATGCCGGCCGCGATCTCGGCGGCGATCGTGTCGGCGTTGACGTTGAGGATCGTGCCGTCGTCGTCGGCCGCGAGGGAACTCACCACCGGGATGAAGCCCATGCCGGTGAGCTTGTCGAGCACGTCCGGGTCCACCGCGTCGATATCGCCCACGAACCCGAAGTCGACCTCGCGCACCTCGCCGTTCTCGACCACGCGGGTGACCGGGCGCCGGTGGGCGCGGATCAGCCCCGCGTCCACGCCGCTGAGCCCCACCGCGCGACCGCCGTGCTTGCCGAGCGCGGACAGCAGCTCGGTGTTGATCTTGCCCGCGAACACCATCTTCGCCACCTCGAGCGCGCGCTCGTCGGTCACCCGCCGGCCGCCCACGAGCTTCGGCTCGAAGCCGAGAGACGTGCTCAACTCGTTGGCCTGCGGCCCGCCGCCGTGCACCACGATGAGCTGGATGCCCACCATGTGCGCGAGGGTGAGATCGCCCGCGATCGCGTCGAGCTGGTCGTGCTCGCGCAGCAGCTCGCCGCCGATCTTGACCACGAAGAGCTTGTCGCGAAAGGCGCGGATGTAGGGCAGCGCCTGGATCAGGATCGAGACGTCGAGCATGGCGCTCCTCGGATTCGGTGGCTCAGCCGTCGCTCAGCAGATCCATGAGGATCGCCTTCTGGATGTGCAGCCGGTTCTCGGCCTGCTCGAGCACCAGCGAGCGCGGCCCGCGCAGCACCCCCTCGCTCACCACCACGCCGGCGCGCACCGGCAGGCAGTGCAGGAAGCGCGCCTCGTTGGTGAGCGCCATGGCCTGCTCGTCGACGATCCACCGCTCGAGCCCGCGCTCGCGCCGCTCGGCGATCTCGCGCTGCTCGTCTCCGTAGCGATCGAGCCGGCCCCACGACTTGGCGTAGACGTAGCGTGCACCGCGCAGCGCCTGCGTCCGGTCGTGCGTCACGGCGAACGCCGAGCCCGACTCGTGCGCGAAGCGGCGGCACGTCTCGAGCACGTCTGCGGGCAGCTCGTAGCCCTCGGGGTGGGTCACGACGAGGTCCCAGCCCATGCGCGTGATCCCGATCGCGAACGAGCTCGGCACCGCGACCGGCAGCGCCTTCGGGTGGTCGGTCCAGGTCAGCACCACCGGTCCCTGCGGCTCGCCGGCCGCGTCGCGGCGGATCGTCAGGATGTCGGCGGCCGCCTGGCACGGGTGGTAGCGGGTGCTCTCGAGGTTGAGCACCGGCACGGGGCTGTGCTCCATGACCGCGCGCAGCACCGGATCCTTCGCGTCGCGCTCCCAGCTCTGGCGCTCGGGGAACGCGCGCACCGCGAGCAGATCGCCGTAGCGGCCGAGCACCCCGACCGCCTCGATGATGTGTTCCGCCTCCGCCCCCCGCATGGGCTGGCCGGTGTCGAACGCGAGCTTCCAGACGCCGTGTCCGGGTGTGAGCGTCACCACGTAGGCGCCGAGCTGTCGCGCCGCGAGCTCCATGCTGACGCGGGTGCGCAGCGACGGGGCGAGATAGAGACAGATCACCGCGCGTCCGCGCAGTTCCTCGAGCGTGCGGTGGCCGCGCAGCCAGTCCGCCTGCGTGAGCAGCCCCTCGATGTGCACCTTCTCGAGGTCGGCGAGGGTGTAGAAGTGTCGGATCGCGCTCATGCGTCGTTGCCTCCTGTCTCGGCGAGCGCCTCGAAGAGCCGCTGCACGAACGTCTCGAGCTGCGGCTCGGTGAGCACGAGCGGCGGCAGCACGCGGATCGTGTCGGGCTGTACCGAGCCGCCCACGATCACGTGCCGCGCGAGCAGCCGGCGCTGCAGTTCGGCGGCGGGCAGCCGCGTCTCGATGCCCACAAGCAGCCCGCGGCCCCGCACCTCGCGGACCCCGGGCACACCGGCGACCGCCTCGCGCAGGGCGGCTCCCACGATCTCGGCGCGCTCGGCGAGCCCATCGCGCTCGATCACGCGCACGGTCGCCTCCAGCGCCGCCATGGCGAGCGGGCCGCCGCCGAACGTCGAGCCCTGATCGCCGCGCTCGACCCGCTCGGCGACCTCGGGGGCCACGATCACCGCGGCGGCCGGCACACCGGAGCCGATCCCCTTGGCGAGCGTGATCATGTCGGGGGCGAGCCCGAAGGTGTGGGCGGCGAAGAAGCGGCCGGTGCGCCCCATGCCGCACTGTACCTCGTCGAACACGAGCAGCGCGCCCACCTCGGCGCAGCGGGCCGCGAGCGCCTCGTACCACGCCGCGGGCGCCTCGTACACCCCGCGCAGCGACTGGATCGGCTCGCACAGCACCGCCGCGGTCCGGTCGTCGATGCGCTCGAGGGCGCTCGTGTCGCCGAACGGCAGGTGGCGGTAGTCCGGCGGCAGCACGCCGCCGGCGGTGGCGCGGTAGCGCTCGATGCCGCAGGCGGCGAGGGCGCCGAGGGTGCGGCCGTGGAAGGAGCCCTCGAACGCGACCACCGTCCGGCGCCCGGTCACCTTGCGCGCGATCTTGAGCGCCACCTCGTTCGCCTCGGCGCCGCTGCTGCCGTAAAACACGCGGCTGTCCGGTCGCGGCGCGTGCGAGAGCAGCGCGGCCGAGGCGCGTGCGCGCACCTCGGTGTAGACCGCGCTCGAGTAGAACAGCAGCTTGCGCGCCTGCGCCGCGATGGCGTCCACGACCTCGGGGTGGCAGTGGCCGGTGGAGCACACCGCGTGGCCGCCATACATGTCGAGGTAGCGCTCACCGGAGACGTCCCAGACGTGGACGCCGTCGCCGCGCTCGAGCACGAGCGGCAGCCGTCCGTAGACGTCGAGTTCGAGCCGGTCGGTGGCCTGCCGCACCGCGGCGGCGTCCCCGGTTTCCGACGGCGGTCGTGTCATGGCAGCCACCCCGCGTAGCGCAGGCCCGTCTCCTCGGGCAGACCGAATCCGAGATTCATGCACTGCACGGCCTGGCCGGCCGCACCGCGCACCAAGTTGTCGATCGAGGCGATCACGAGCACCACGCCGAAGTCCTGCCGCACGTGGAGTTCGGCGTTCTCGGTGCCGCGCACGTGCGCGACGTTGGGCGGCTCGTCGAGCACGCGCACGAAGGGGGCCTCGGCGTAGGCGTCGCGGTAGGCCGCCTCGATGCCCACCGGCGGCTCGTCGTCGAACACGAGGTAGGCGCAGGCGTAGATCCCCCGCACGAGGGGGCTCGACTGCGGCACGAAGTGCAGGCTCGGCAGGTCGCGCTCGGTGGCGAGCCGCCCCCAGGCGTCCATGATCTCGCGCTCGTGCTGGTGCTCGAACACCTTGTACGCCTTGAACGTCGAGACGCGCTCCGGATGGTGGGTGGTGGGCCTGGGGTGGGCGCCGCTGCCCGAGCTGCCCGTCTTGGCGTCGACGATGATGCGGCGGGGGCGGAAGCCCGCACGCAGCGCCGGTCCGGTGGCGAGCAGGATCGCGGTGGCGAAACAACCCGGGCAGGCCACCTTGCGCGCCTCGCGCAGCGCGTCACCGAACAGTTCCGGCTGCCCGTAGACCCAGCCCTCGGAGCGGTAGCCGGTGCGGAAGTCCTGGGCCAGATCGTACAGCCGCGCCCGCGGGCAGCGCGCCTCGATCGCGGCCATGATCGGGCCCGAGCTGCCGTGCGGCAGCGCGAGGAAGACCGCGTCGAGATCGGGATCGAGCGCCTCGGGGCGGCTGTCGGTCAGCACGAGATCGGTGAGCCCGCGCAGGTTGGGGTGCACCGCGTCGAGGCGGCGTCCCGGTTCGCGCGAGGTCGCCTGCACGAGCTCGACCTCGGGGTGGGCGAGCAGCAGCCGCACGAGCTCGCGCCCGCCGTAACCGCTCGCGCCGTAGACCGCGGCGCGGATCATCGCTTCGACTCCCGACCGAAGGCGCGCACCGCGACGAGGTCGGCGAGCCGCTCGCCGTGGGTGCGTGCGTTGACGGCGGGAATGCCGAGTTCCTGCTGGATGTAGCCCTCGCCGACGACGTTGTCGGTGGCGGGGCCGCTCATGATGTCGACCGGCCGCCCGAGCCGGTTGGCCACCTCGCGCGCGCCCCAGGCGGCCACGAGGTCGTTGGCGCACATGACGTGCACCGTGATCGCACGCCGCAGCGGCTCGTCACGGTAGAGCGAACTCACCCCGTAGCCGCCGATGATCCCGTCCCCCATCTCGATCACGATCCCGTCGAGACCGCCGTCGGCGGCGAGGGCGTTGATCAGGCCCTTGGCCATCGGGGCGAGGTCGTCGAAGCCGGCGGTGGAGTTGTAGCCCGCGTCGAGGAAGCTGCGGGCGCGCACCGCGCCGTGGTCCTCCATGTTGAGGGTGTCGCGCAGCGCCGCCACGCCCGAGAGCTTGAGGCCGCCGAGCCGGAAGCCGCGCTGGTTGAGGTGCGCTATGATCTCGCACGCCGCGCGCGTCTTGCCCGCGGCCATGCAGGTGCCGGCCACCACGATCAGGGGCAGCTCGCTCGTGAGGGTGTCGGCCTCGGGGATCGCGCCGTCCCGGATGTTGAGCACCTTGCCGTCGCGCACCGCCAGCCCGAGCACCTTGACCCGCAGCGGGTCGCCGTAGTCGCGGTTGACCGAGGTCGCGACCCCGATCACCCCGCCGAGGTTGAGGATCTGCAGCACGTCGCCGGCGCGCACGAGCGTGGGGCAGTGGCCCACGAAGCCGCGCAGCGCGCGGCGCGAACCGAGGCTGCCGACGATGATGTCGTCGCGCGAGATGTGGGCGAGCCGGCCGGTGGTCAGCTCGATCTGGTCGTAGACCCGCTTCTCCTCGAGCGCCTTGACGACGACGAGGTCGCCGGGCCGCACGCTGCCGCCCTCGATCAGCTCGACCTCGCGCCCCTCGAGCCGGCCGGCGGTGGAGGAGGCGACCTTGTGGACGGTGATCTTCTGCATCAGGGCGTCTCCGCGCTCTCGGCCGGTGGGGCATGCCGCGCGGCGATCACCTGCTGCAGCGGGAAGAGCTTGCAGAAGCCCTCCGCGTCCCGTCCGTCCCACCACGCGTTGTCCTCACC
>RFJN01000319.1 GCA_003694875.1 Planctomycetota bacterium
GTGATCAGCGGCATGCGGTACTGCGGGGGCACGTGGGCGGCCCGCCCCCAGGCGCCGTCCACCGCCTCGGCGAGATACCACGGCCCGTCCATGACCTCGGCGTTCGATGCCGAGAGCACCAGCGGCGGATCGGCGCCCGGCGCCCAGATCCGCAACGCCAGCCCGCAGATCAGCCACAGCGCGATCCAGCCGAGGCTCGCCCGTCGTGCCGGACCGGCCCCCGTCGCGTCGCCCATCGCCGTCCCTGCCCCCGCTCCACCCGCTCAGCGGGCTGTCTGCGCCGCCCGCTCGCGCTCGCTCAGCCGATAGCCGAGTCGCTGCGCCCAAGGATAGCGAAAGAGCACGATGGGGTGGCCGCGCACGCGCAGCAGCGCGAGACGCTCGAGCCGGATGCCGTTGTGTTCGTACTGCCGCAGCAGATCGCGCGTCCAGCCCCGGTCGATCACGAGGTGGGTCATGCGGGTCGAGCGCTCGAGGATCGCGCGGATCCGATGCGGGGGCAGGTGCCGCTCGATCCGCGGCGCGCTCCAGGTCAGCGCGTGCGCCCACGGCCCGTACAGCCGCGCCCCCGGCGCAAGCCACGACGCCAGTTCCGCGTTGGCCCGCAACAGCGACCAGCCGGGCCGCGCGATCGGACCCGCCAGCCACCATGCGTCGACGCCGAGAGCCGCCACGACGAGCAGCGCGACGAGCCAAGGTCTGCGACCCGGACGCAGCGCCACCGACCAGCCGCGCCGACGCGCCCACACCGCGGCGAGCACCGCGAGCACGGCCGCGGTGACCGCGATGCCGGCAAACGACACCCACCAGCGCAACGCCCCCGAGGCCCGAAGCGACGCCGACAGCCGCGGCCACACGGCGCTCCAGCCCGTGCCCACGAGCCAGTACGCCCCGAGCCACACCCAGAGGACAAACGGCAGCGGACGGAGCGCGAACGCACCGGAGGGCAGCCCGCGCACGAGTCGCGACAGCACCCACGCCGAGAGCAGCGCCGCCGGCACGAGCGCCCCGAGCAGGTGCCGCATGGGAGGCGGCCCCCCCTCGAGGTACTCGAAGAGCGCGTGAACCGCGAACCAGCCCGCGGCCCACCCCGCAGCGAGCACCGCCGCGCGGGAGGCTGGCGACGCACGCCAGGAGCGCCGCAGCACGAACACCGCCCCGATCCCGCACCAGCCGAGCGCCGCCACGAGCGGCGACCGCAGCGTGAGTCCGCTCGCGAACGGGCAGCGCAGCCAGCGCTTGGCGACCTCGAACGGACCGCCGCCGCCGAGGTACGCCGTCGCCTTCGCCCACGTCAGGCGCACGAGCCGCGGCTCGAGAGCGTAGACCCCGAGGCCGGCAACCACGAGCGCCGACGCCACGAGCAGACCGACGCGCCACGAGGGACGCGACTCGAGCCACTCGAGCAGCGCGAGTGCCGGCAGGACCACCACCGCGTTCTCCTTGAGGCCGAGCGCGAGCCCGACGAGCCCGACCGCGACCGCCGCTCGCAGCACCGGGCTGCGCCCCGCCGCGACCCGCAACCACGCGAGCAGTGCGAGAGCGGTGGCGAGAGGGCCGTAGACCACGGGGGTACGGCCGTAGCCCACGAACACGAAGCCGCACGCGAGCAGCAGCCCCGCGAACAACCCCGCGCTCGCTCCCCACGCCGTCCAGGCGAAGCCCATGCCGGCCGCCACGAGCCCCGCGCCCCACAGCGCCGCCCAGCGCTGGGCGCGGGGATAGTCGGCCCGGTCGCCGAAGACCCACAGCGCGCTCCAGGTCACGATCGGCTTGCGGTAGTGGCCGAAGTGGCGTCGGTCGTACGGGTCGTCGGGAAGTCTGCGCACCCGGCGCACCGCGTCGTCGAGGTACCACGCCGCGTCGGTGATCTCGGCGTTGGAACGCGACAGCGTGAGCGGCGGATCGCTGCCGGGGTGCACGAGCCGGAGCGTGAGCCCGAGCGCAACGAGTGCGCACGCGAGGGCGAGCCAGCCCGCCGCTCGCCAGCGCTGCCCTCTCACGTCGCCCCCTTGCCGCGCACGACCACCCACACCGTGCGCAGCAGGATCCACAGATCGAGCAACAGGCTCTGGTGCCGCACGTAGTAGACGTCGAGGCGCACCCGCTCGGCGAGCGAGGTCGACAGCGCACCGCGGCACTGCACCTGCTGCAGGCCGGTGATCCCGGGGCGCACCTTGAGCCGCCGGCGCTGCCACACGTCGTAGCGCTGCACCATGCGCATCTCCTCGGGCCGCGGTCCGACGAGGCTCATGTCGCCCCGGAGCACGTTCCACAACTGCGGCAGCTCGTCGAGCGAGCTGCGGCGCAGCCAGGCGCCCACGCGCGTCACCCGCGGGTCGCGCTCGATCTTGAACACCGGCTCGTCGAGCTGCTCGAGATCGAGCACCTCGTCGAGCCGCTTCTCGGCATCGGCCACCATGGTGCGGAACTTCCACATGCGGAACGGCCGTCCGCCCTCGCCGGCGCGCTCCTGCCCGAACAGCACCGGACCCGGCGAATCGCGCTTGATCGCGATCGCGATCGCGGCCAGAAGCGGCGAGAGCACGAGCAGCGCCGTCGCCGAGACGACGATGTCGAACGAGCGCTTCACGAGGGCCGCCATGCGCCGCGAGCGCCGCTCGTCGATCCGGATCACAGCCACCCCCTCGACGTGCACGAGATCCTGCGGCTGCACGAGCAGATCGTAGGTGGGCGGCACGAGGTGGACCTGCACCCCCTTGCGCTCGCAGACGTCGAGCGTCGCGAGAAGTTCGGCGTGCCGCACCCCCTGCTCGACGATCAGCACCTCCTCGATCCCGTGCTCGTCGATCAGCCGCTCGATCGCCTCGAGCGGCCCGAGTTCGGGCGGGAGGCGGTCGGGCGCGGCGGCACTGCGTCGCGCCGAGCCCACGAGCACGCCCACCGAGCCGCTCTCCTCGCCGGCCGCGCTCTCGGCCTCCGTCCGCGGCGCAGGGCTCGCCGGTTCGGCGCGGCGATCGTCGCGACGGCTGCGGCGCGGGCGCAGGAAACCGCAGACCTCGATGCCGAAGGCGGGCTCGTGCAGGAACTGCTGGACGAGGAAGCTCTGCGGACGCCCGACGATCGCCGCCCGACGCAGATCGATCCCGGCGCGGTAGCGCGCGAGCCGCCAGCGGTGGACCGCGGCGTGGGCCATCGCCATGAAGGCGGTCGAGAGCAGCACGAAGTAGCCGAAGGTGAGTCGCGAGTAGCGGAACGCCTCGTGCGGCGGGGTGCTGAAGAACGCGAGCACCAGCACCACCGCCGTGCCGACGAGCACCGACACCAGGATGCGCCACGTCTCCTCGATCCCGGACAGCAGCTTGTGCTGCCGGTACAGCCCGTGCCAGGACAGCAGCAGCGGCACGAGCACGGCGAGCACCGCCGCCGCCTTGGCGTA
>RFJN01000004.1 GCA_003694875.1 Planctomycetota bacterium
CGGAGCCCGAACTGCCGGTGGGCCTTGCAGGGCGTGGCGCGAGCCGGCAGCATGGGGCCATGTTGCCGATCGCATTCGAGGTCGACGAGGCGGTACGGGAGCGGCTTGCGCTCGCGGCTGCGGTGTACGACGAGCTGCGGCTGCACGCCGATCGGGCTCCGTTCGAGCGCAGGCTCGAGCGGCGGCTCGAGCAGGTGCGAGAGCGGTTCGGGGACGACGACGCGGCGCGGCTCGCGTGGTTCGAGCCGGCGCGTCGGCTCTACCGCGCGTTCGGGATCGATCCGACGCGGCGCCGGCCGAGTTCGGAGGCGCTCGTGCGCCGGATCCTCAAGGGGTTCGCGTTTCCGCGGGTGCACCCGCTCGTCGACGCGGTGAACCTGTGCCAGCTCGAGCAGGGGCTGCCGTACGGGCTGTACGACGTGGATCGTCTGCACCCGCCGGTGCGTGCGACGGTGGGCGCGCCGGGCGAGGGCTATCCCGGGATCCGCAAGGGCTGGATCCGGGTGGAGGGAAGGCCCGTGCTGCGCGACGCCGAGGGCCCGTTCGGCAACCCTTCGTCCGACAGCCTGCGCGCCTCGGTGCGCGAGGGCACCGACCGGGTGCTGGTGGTGGTGTTCGCCCCGGCGGGAACGGGTGAGAAGACGCTCGAGCGCGTGCTCGACGGGACGCGGGAGGTGTTCGAACTCGTGGCGGCGTTGCGGGAGGCGGGCCGTCGGGTGTGGGCGGAGGCGGACGCATGAGCGGCGGGACGCAGCCGGCTCCGGCCGAGGCGCGCGAGGCAGGCTGGCGGGCGCTCGGCGAGACGGCCTTCGACCTGCTCGTGATCGGGGGCGGGATCACGGGGTCGGGGGTGGCGCGAGACGCGGCGCGGCGCGGGCTCTCGGTGGCGCTCGTCGAGCGGGGAGATCTCGCGAGCGGCACCTCGAGCCGCTCGTCGCGGCTCGTGCACGGCGGGTTGCGGTATCTCGAGCAGTTCGCGTTCGGTCTGGTGTTCGAGGCGGTGAGCGAGCGCCGCGTCCTGCAGGAGATCGCGCCGCACCTCGTGCGCCCGCTCGGGTTCCTGTTTCCGATCTACCGCGACAGTCGGCGCGGACGCCTGACGGTGGAGCTCGGCATGTGGCTCTACGAGGCGTTGAGCCTGTTCCGCAGTCCGCGGCGACACCGCAGCTACAACGCCTCGCAGCTCGAGGAGATCGAGCCGGCGTTGCGCCGCGACGAGCTGACGGGGGCGACGCTGTACTGGGACTGCGCGACCGACGACGCGCGGCTCACGCTCGAGACCGCGCTCGACGCGGCGGAGGTGGGCGCGCGGATCCTCACCTACGTGGAGGCGC
This sequence comes from Planctomycetota bacterium, assembly GCA_003694875.1. Taxonomy (GTDB): domain Bacteria; phylum Planctomycetota; class J058; order J103; family J103; genus J103. The sequence continues at coordinate 1,335 of RFJN01000004.1, forward strand.
TCGGGCTCGAGCGCGAGGGCGGTCGCGTCGTCGGGGCGCGGGTGCGGGATCGGCTGACGGGGCGGGAGCGGACGGTGCGGGCGGGGGTGGTCGTGAACGCGACCGGGCCGTGGACCGACCGGGTGCGCGAGAGCGACACGCCGCTTCTGCGCCCGACCAAGGGCGTGCACATCGTGGTCGAGCACGAGCGGTTGCCGTTGCACTACGCCGACGTGCTGCAGCACCCCGAGGACGGCCGCGTCATGTTCGCGATCCCGTGGGGCGAGCGCAGCTACGTGGGCACGACGGACACGTTTTACGACGGCGATCCCGACGAGGTGGCGGCGTGCGCCGAGGACGTGCGGTACCTGCTCGCGGCGCTGCGGCACCATTACCGCTGCGAGCCGCTCGGGGAGGCGGACGTGATCTCGACGTGGGCGGGGCTGCGGCCGCTGATCCGCGAGGAGGGGGCCGATCCGTCGAGCGTCTCGCGCGAGCACCGGGTGGTGGTCGACCCCGACGGGCTCGTCACGATCGCGGGCGGCAAGCTCACCACCTACCGGCGCATGGCGGCCGAGACGGTCGACGCGGCGGTGGGGATGCTGCGGCTGCTCGGCGGCATGCGGCGTCTCGAGCCGGCGCGCACCGATGAGATTCCGCTGCCGGGCGCGCGGGGCTGGCCCGAGGGGGACGACACGGCACAGCTCGAGGCGCGGGTGCGCGCGGCGAGTGGCGAGCAGATCGACGAGCGGGACGCCGCACGGCTGGTGCGAACCTACGGGGTGCGGGCCGAGCAGGTCGCCGAGCGCGTGCGGCGCGATCCCGCGCTCGCCCGTCCTCTGTCGCCCTGCGGACCCGAGCGCTGGGCGGAGTTCGCGTGGGCGGTCGAGGCCGAGCGTGCGCAGCGGGTGATGGACGTGCTGCGCCGGCGGCTCACGGTCGCGCTCACCCACCGCGAGCAGGGGCTCGACTGCTGCGAGGAGGCCGCACGCCGCATGGGCGAGTGGCTGGGCTGGGATCGCGCGCGGGTGCGCGAGGAGATCGAGCTCTACGAGGCCGAGATCGCGCGCAGCCGCGCCTGGCGTGGCGGCGGGCCGTGCGAGGGGGCCTGACTGCCAGTCTGGCGGTCGCGCGGCCGGGTCGCGACGTCCCCGAAGTTCTCCCGCTCTCTGTAACATCTTGCTTGAATTTTGGTTGCGGGGTGCCGAGGTGGTCTTTCGGTCTTGGCTTCCCGTTTGCGTGTTGGGGCTGCGAGATGGGCTATGCCGGGAGCGCGGGGGGCGCTCCGGGTTCGAGACGGCAGGAGACGAGAGGTATGGCACAGGCCGGAACGGCACCGCAATCGCAGAAGCACGCGTTTTCGGCCGATGTGAATCGGCTGCTCGACCTGGTGGTCAACTCGCTGTACAGCCACCCCGAGATCTTTCTGCGCGAGTTGATCTCGAACGCCTCGGACGCGCTCGACAAGCTGCGGGTCGAGGCGCTGACGGACAAGGAGGTGCTCGAGGGCGACGAGACCATGGAGATCCGGGTGCTTCCGGATCGGGAGGCGGGGACGCTCACGATCGAGGACACCGGGATCGGCATGACCGAGCAGGAGCTGATCGAGCACCTCGGCACGATCGCGCATTCGGGCTCGAAGGCGTTTCTCGAGAAGCTCGGCAAGGACAAGGCCGAGAGCAGCGACGTGCAGCTGATCGGCCAGTTCGGCGTGGGGTTCTACAGTGCGTTCCTGGTCGCCGACACGGTCGAGGTGGTGAGCCGGCGGGCGGGGCCGGGCCACAGCGCGCACCGCTGGGTCTCGGACGCGCGGGGCAGCTTCACCGTGGAGCCGGCGGAGCGGGCCGAGCGGGGCACGGCGGTGATCCTGCACCTGAAGGAGGAGCACAAGCGCTTTCTCGATGAGTGGCGTCTGCGCGAGCTGATCGAGCGCTACAGCGACTACGTCGGCTACGACATCAAGCTGCGCGTCGAGAAGACCGAGGGCGAGGGGGACGAGAAGCGCACGAGGTACGAGCTCGAGCGCGTCAACCGCGGCCAGCCGCTGTGGCACAAGCCGAAGAGCGAGGTCACCGACGAGCAGTACATCGAGCTCTACAAGCACCTGACCCACGACTGGGAGCCGCCGCTCGCCTGGACGCACTTCAAGGCCGAGGGGACGGTCATGTTCACCGGCCTGCTCTACATCCCGCGCCGGCCTCCGTTCGATCTGTTCCTGCCCGAGCAGAAGGCGGGGCTGCGGCTGTATGTGCGTCGCGTCTTCATCATGGAGGACTGTGAGGAGCTGCTGCCGCGGTGGCTGCGGTTCGTGCGCGGGGTGATCGACTCCGACGATCTGCCGCTCAACGTCTCGCGCGAGCTGTTGCAGGACTCGGCGGTGGTGCGCGTGATCCGCAAGCAGGTCGTGCGCAAGACGCTCGATCTGCTCGAGGAGATCGCGCGCGACAAGCCCGAGGACTACGCGACGTTCTGGCAGCACTTCGGCAGTGTGCTGAAGGAGGGGGTGCACTTCGAGCCGACGCACCGCGAGCGGCTCGCGAAGCTGCTGCGGTTCCACAGCACCGCCGGAGAGGGCTGGGTCTCGCTCGCGCAGTATGTCGAGCGCATGAAGCCCGGCCAGCCGGCGATCTACTACGCCATGGGCAGCGATCGGGAGTCGGTGGCGAAGAGTCCGCACATCGAGGCGCTGACCGCGCGCGGCTACGAGGTGCTGCTGCTTACCGACCCGATCGACGAGTGGGTGGTGGACACGCTGCGGAGCTTCGAGGACAAGCCGCTGCAGTCGGCGATGCGCGCGGGGCTCGAGCTCGACGAGGAGGCGCGCAAGAAGGCCGAGGAGCGCGGGCGCGAACTCGGCGGTCTGCTCGCGCGCTTCAAGCAGGTGCTCGGCGATCGGGTCGCCGATGTCGTGGTGAGCACGCGTCTGGCCTCCTCGGCGGTGTGCCTGGTGGTGCCCGAGGGCGGCATGCACTCGCGGGTCGAACAGCTTTTGCGGGCACACCACCGCGACGTGCCCGTGCAGAAGCGCATCCTCGAGGTGAACCCGAAGCACCCGATCATCCGCAAGCTCGAGGCGCTCGTGGCCGAGGGCGGTGACGAGGCGCAGATCGGCGAGTGGGTGGAACTGCTGTACGACGAGGCGCTCGTGGCCGAGGGCAGTCCGGTGCCGGATCCGGCGCAGTTCGCGCGACGGATCGAGTCGCTGCTCGCGCGTGCGCTCGGTTCGGAGGCGCTCGGGCAGCCGGAGTCCGAGGCTGCCGGGGCGGGCGAGGCGGCTTCCGAGCCGGCCTCGCGTGCCGAGGGCGAGAGCGCGGAGGCTGCGAGTGCCGGGACCGCGAGCCCCGAGGGCGAGAGCGTGCAGGCGCCTTCGGCGCAGGAGTCGGGAGCGTCGTAGCGCGCTTGCGGACTCGGGTGTCGCATCGCGGCGCCGCCCGTCGGGCGGCGCCGTTTTTTTGGCTCGGGTGCACGCACGAGCGGGCTCGATCCGATAGTCTTGTTCGGACGCACGGCGTCGGTGGCGGGGTGATGGCAGCTCCGGGGGCGACGGTGCGAGAGGGGACGCTTCGGGGAGACGCGACATGGGGCTCGTGGTCGCGGTCGCGGTGCTGCTGCTGTGCTTCTACCTGCTCGCACGCATCTGCGATGACTACTTCGTGGCGAGTCTGGAGATCATCGCCGAGCGCTGGCGCATGCCGAGCGACATCGCGGGGGCGACCCTCATGGCGGTGGGCTCGAGTGCACCGGAGCTGTTCGTGTCGCTGTTCGCCGTGATCAAGGCGCTTGCGCGGAGTCCGGAGGAGGCGGCGCGTGTGGCGAGCATGGGGGCGGGTACGATCGTGGGCTCGGCGCTGTTCAACCTGCTCGTGATCACGGGGGCGTCGGTATACGTGCGACCGGCGCGGCTGACCTGGCAGCCCATCGTGCGGGATCTGCTGTTCTACGGGGTGAGCATCGCGTTCGTGCTGTGGGTGATGGCGGGCGGGGTCCGGGAGGACGGGGTGGTTGTCGGGGCGATCACCTCGGGCGAGGCGCTGTTGCTGCTCGCGTTCTATGTGGTGTACGTCGCGTCGTTGCGGTACGTGCGGCGCTGGTTCCCGTACGCCGACGGGGCGGTCGAACTCGAGGTGGTGGCGGAGGTGAGTGCCGAGTTGCGCGAGGAGCACGAGGAGGCGGGCTGGATGCAGCCGATCGATCGGGGGCTGGGGTTGCTCTTTCCGGACATGGAGGCGGACTCGCCCGCGGTCTGGCGCGCGTTCATCACCGCCGTCGTGCTCATCGCCGTTCTGAGCTACGCGCTCGTCGAGGCGGGGATCCACATCGCGCATGCGCTCGGCTGGAGTCCGGCGCTGATCGGGTTGACGGTGCTGGCGGCGGGCACGTCGGTTCCCGACCTGGTGTCGTCGGTGCTGGTGGCGCGTCGCGGCAAGAGCGACATGGCGGTGACGAACGCGATCGGTTCGAACATCTTCGATATCGGTGTGGGGCTGGGCTTGCCGTGGCTGCTCGTGACGTGGTGGGCGGGCGTGCCGGTGCAGGTCGACACGACGGATCTCATGGGCTCGGCCGTGGTGTTGTTCGGGTCGCTGCTGCTGGTGGCGGCGATCATGGCGGGGGCCCGGTGGCGGCTCGGTCGCGGCGCAGGGGCGGTGCTTGTGGCGCTGTACGTCGCGTACGTCGCTGGAGCGTATCTGGGCTGGTTGCCCGGGGCGGGCTAGGCTCTGTCTGGAAACGTCCCCTGCTGCGATCTCCGGCTGATCACCGACTGGCGGCATCGCGAGAACCGAAGCCGTCCTCGACGTACTTCCGCACGCCTCCGGCGTCTTCGAACCTTGCTGCTCGCCCGTCGGCGCCCGTCGAATCTCGGGACGGGCTCGTTTCCAGTCAGAGCCCGGGGGGCAAGCGAGCGGGACGCGTCGTGGAGCGTGCCGACGCGCCGCTGGCGCACGCCGTCTGGGGTCAGCCCCAGTGCCCCTGAAGGGAGACGAGGCGCGGCAGGGTGTCGCGTGCCGTGGTTATCGGCGTTTTCGTGTTGCGGCTTTTCAGCGGAACTTGGCCATCGTTGACACGAACAGGCTTCTCGCCGACCGCTCGCCGTGGGCGACGTTCATGGCTGCCTTGTGCGCGACGAAGTCACCAGCGTCTACGGTCTGCACGGACCGCAACCGTCGGACGGGCGGCGTCTCTCCGTCGCACCAATGTCGGCGATTGTTCCTTGCACCGGATGCCGGGGCTGCCGGTGCCATGGCGACCCCCAACGCCCCGCGGCGACGGCGAGACGCCGTCGCTCCGACAACCATGTGGCGTCTCGCGTGTTCGTCACCCGCCCGCCGTACGCCGCCTCCTTGGGATGTCGACCGCCTAAGCGACGCAACGCGTTCCTGCGACGAATGTCAGGGGCGCCAGAGTCCGTTCGCTCAGGAGCATTGGGGCTGGCCCAGGGTGCAAGATCATCGGGAAGCGAAAGGGCGCAGCCAGTCCTGCGGACCGTTGACACGTCGCCAGCCCACGTTGTTGGTGCCGTCTGCAGGGACCTAAAAA